>CAZDYA010000020.1:0-6356 GCA_964509515.1 uncultured Spirochaeta sp. | reverse complement strand
CGCCAGCCGGTGCCACCACGCCAGCTGCTACCTTCGAGCCCTTCTCTGCAATCACTGCCCTGTTGCCCGCCCAGGTTTTTCGGGTGCAACTGGTTGCACAGCATGGCATCTTGCCGCTGGGCGGGGCAGTCGGCGGCCAGCAGGGCCCGGCGGCACTGCCGGATATGTCCAGTCGCGAATATTTTCTGGACTGGCAGGTCCCGGCGCCCGGGACGGCCCGGCAGCTGCATGGGCTGTTTTGGTTGACGCCGCATCCAGCCTGGCTGTTTATGGCCGGTCTGCATTTCAGGCAATATCCGCGTATTCAAATGCAGACCGGTGTTTGGGCCTACAGCCGCTGGCAATGGTTGGATACGGAACCAGACCGGACCGTCCGTCCTCCGGCAGATGGAAGCTTGCTCGGAAATGGCCAGCTGCATGTGCGTCTGTCCACTGAGCCAGGGGGGTGGAATTCGCGGGTGGTAGAGATGCCGCAGCAAAACCTTGCTGTCAGGCTGGAGCAAGAGTTGGCTGATGTTCAGCTATTGGCCAGCGCCAGGCTTGGCAGTCGCCCACAAAGCGGCTGGACCGCGCTCAGGTTTTCGCTGCCGATTGGACCACGGTCAAATCAGTTATCACTGCGCAGCGGTGTGCGTGTGGCCGCCAACGAGACTGTCGTATTTCAGGGCGGGCTGGGCTTGCGAAAGAAGATAAACAAGGTCCTTCTGTTCGGAAGATTGGATGGAACTATCAATCTTCCGGCTCTTCGACAGCGTTACAGGCCGCAATTCGGGATACAATCCGGGGACTGGCGGGTTTCGGCCATGGCGGCCAGCGATTCCTTTATGCCCGGAACGGACATTGCCCTGAGGCTTGATTGGCGGAAAAAACCGCGCAATCTGTTTGTGGAGGTCGGGGGAAATACCTTGGCACGCGGCTTTTGGCTATCCCTGGGTTTGTCAGTAGCCGCGCAGGCCTCAGTCTGGCAGCCATTCGCCGACAAAGAGAACCTCAGGCTCGATAACGATGCCGAGCTTTTCCTGGACGATTGATTGTACCTCAAGCACCAGTGCGCGCATTTGGCTGGCGCTGGCCTGACCTTTGTTGATAAAAAGGTTGCCGTGGAAATCGGCGATTTGGGCATCGCCTTTGCTGTATCCCCGCAACCCCAGTTCGTCGATAATCTGTCCCGTTGGCTTACCAAGGGAATAGTCGTTTTTGAACATCGACCCTGCCGAAGGAAAGGAATAATGCCCCTTGCGGCGGCGGTCTTCCTTCCATTGCTGTATGCGGCTGTAAATGGCGGCGGGTTCATCAGGGCTAAGCTGCAGTTGGGCCGACAAGATAACGCAGTCAGCTCGTTGAAAGGGAGATTGCTTGTATCCCCAGTCCTGCTGCTTATAGTGGTAGTTATGAATAACCCCGCGTGCATCGCTCCAGCAGACCTGGGTCAGGACATCGCTTATTTCGCTGCCGTAGCAACGGGCGTTCATCCTGACCGCGCCTCCCATGCTGCCGGGCATGCCAGCTAAAAAATCAAGACCCCCCAAACCAAGTTCGGCACACCATTGGCAGGCCTCATCGACAGTGGCGCCGGCTTCTATTTCAACCTGGTTACTTGAGAGCTGAGTAATTCTGTGCATCCGGTTCAATTTCTCGGTGCTGATAACCAGACCGCGGATTCCAAGGTCGCTGACCAGAATATTGGCGCCGCCGCCCAAAATGAAAAAGTCAGTGCCGCTTTGATCGCACCAGCGGATCAGTTCCAATAGTTCATCGCGGTTAGCTGGTTGGGCAAACAGATCGGCTGGGCCGCCTATTTTTAAGCTCGTGTGTTCCTTTAATGAATGCCTGGTTTGCAGAATGACGCTTGGATCTTTCACAAGGCCATCATAGTCATTTTTGATGTGATGTGATAGAGTTTAGTATTACCAAAATTTACAAAGGAAATGTAACCGGAAACGGTGCGACTTGTTATCTATGCAGAAAGACAATACTACTTCGATTCCGGATTTTCAGGACGTATATACCATGGTTTTCCCTATCATATATCGGGTAGTGTTGAGAATCGTTCATAGTGAAGATGTTGCCGAGGAGTTGGTTCAGGAGGCCTTTATCAAGTACTACGAGAACCGGCATCGTCTGGCGGATTCCGCTCAGGCCAGATATTGGCTTATCAGGGTGTCCAAGAACATGGCGCTTAATTACTACAAGCGCAAGGGCAGGGAATATCGTGCCTATGAAAAGGCCTTTTACGAACCGAAGGCTGAACAGCAAACCGGTGAAACCAGGCTGCTACGCAAGGAATCTGCCGAAAAGGTTCAGGATGTGCTTCGGCAGTTGCCACAGAAGCTTAGGGAGGTAATGGTGCTCAAGGAGTACGGAGGCCTTTCCTACCGGGAGATTGGTGAAGTAATGGGAATTAGTGAAGGAAATGTGAAGGTCAGGGTTTTTCGCGCTCGTGAACAACTGGCGAAGCTCATGGAGGAAGATGATGTCTACATCCCGTGAAAATGAAATATTGTCGGCATATCTTGATGGTGAAGTTCCTGAGCCATGGAATAGCCGTATCAGCCGTGTTGTAGCTGATCAACCGGAAAGAGCGGCCAGACTGGAGAGGTATCGCCGTGTTCAGCAACTTATTCATTCCACAGACCCGATAGATGTTGATGCTGCCCAGCAAAGGGTCTGGAAGGCCTTGCAGTCACGCTTGCCTTTGGATTCTTCATTAGAGGAAAACCCGGTCAATAATAATGTGCGAAACATAAATGAGCATTGGTGGCAGAGGAGTTTCAAGGTTCCCTTGCCGGCGGTAGCCGCGGCTGCCATGGTGCTGATGGTGGTCGGGATCGTCCTTAGGCCTGATTCGCCAAGCGCTGTTCAGATGGTTTCAGAACGTATACGGCCGCTGACTGAATTTCGTACCACACCAGAGATGTTTGTGTCGCCGGCAGGTTTTCCCTTGCAGCAGACAGTTGGCAGGACGCAGGTCGCCGGACAGCAGTTTTCGTCGATTAATTTTGGCAGTGATATGCAGCTAAGAGTCGAGGCTGATTCGATTGGCCGCCTGGTTCAGCTGCTGGCCAATCAAAATCTGGTTCGCGATATTACGATTTCCTTACCGCAAGATCAGCAGATGCCCCTGTTTTCTGAACCTGTTTCATTACCGGTTTCCGGAAGCCGGGAATAGGGGCTTGTTGTTTGATGCGTAGCGGGCAACCTCGAATCCTTCTGTTTATTCTATTGGCGGTAATCTTTGTGATTGCCGTGCTTTCGCTTATATTCGTGCGTTCTCCGGTAATTCATGCGGTTGATCCTGAGCGCAGCGGTGCCGGCGATGTTGTAACTTTGACCGGAAAGCATTTTGGCAGCGAAACCGGGCGAGTAGTGATTGGAGGGAGGGCCGTGCCCCGGGCCAATTACCGTGAGTGGAGTGATGTCCGTGTGCGTTTTGTTGTGCCCGGAAAGAATTACGCTGGTTTACTGCACCTTGAAGTCAAGGGGAAGCCCAGCAATCAGATGTTGTTTGTCAATACCGATAGCGCGCCTGTCCCGGTTGGCGGTTCTTCGCAGTTACAGATATCGCCGTATGTGTATTCAGTCTCGCCTAACGTAGTCCCTCCAGGAAGGAAGGTGGTCGTTTCTGGGCGTAACTTTGGCGTTTCGCATGCTGTTGGTCGGATAGTGCTGGAACCGGATCCGGCACGCGGTGAGGAGTTGCTTGGTTTTCCTCAGGAATATGTCTTGCCCGAAGCCTTGATAACCCTTTGGTCAACGGACACCATCGAATTTTATGCTCCAGCCGGCATCATATCGGATAGAATCAGGGTATATACTGCCCAGGGATCCAGCGAAGACCGTACCTTCGAAATACAGGATCAGGTGGGCACCTATCAGTACCGTGATCCAAGAGAGATATCTTTTTCGCTAGCCGTCAATGCTCAGCGTTCAAAAGACGATCAGACAAGTGAGTTGGCGGAAGAAAACGAGTCCGGAGGCATTGATGATCAATTGGTTATCTGGATGCCTGGTATCCCCGATTCATCCAGCCAGCGTAATACTGATTTTTCACGAATTTTCCCCCAACCCCAGTTTCGTAACGATACGATGATAAAATTTGTCTTTTCGCACGCTGATATTTATCGACTGCTGCGTTTGGGCTTTTCTGTTGAATTGCTGGGGGTTAACGCGGTTGTCAAGCGCTATGCTATTGAAACAACCCTGCTGCCTTCCAGGGTTTCCGCTCAATATGATCAGAGTCATCCCGTTTACCGGCGGCATATGGGCGATGGCGGGGGAATTATTATTGATGATGAGCTGCGTCGCCGGGCGGCCACACTGGGTGGCCGGAGTTCCAACCCTCTGCTGATTAGTCAGGCCCTGTTTGCCGCCGTAAGGTCACGGTTTAATACCGATGAGGAAGGAGCGGATTCACGCTCGTATGCGCTTGAGTTGGCTGGCCTGTTGCGGGCCCGCGGTATTCCGGCCAGGGTGATCACAGGAATCCTGATGCCTCCCGGTGAAGGAGCGCGCTATCATCATTGGGTTGAATGGTATGCTGTGGATTTTGGATGGGTGCCAGCCGATGTGTATTTGGCTGATGCTATCGATGAAGAGCAGGTGTGGGCCATGGGTTTTGAGCAGGAGCCACAGTATTACGATGGCAACCTTGATAGCCTACGGGTGGAGATCCATCAGGGTGAATCACTTCCCCGTCATACCGACCGCTTCAGTCAGCAGTATAAAGTTGAAGGTTCTCCCTTGCTAGGCAATGAAACGGCATATGGCAGGGTCAAAGGCATTGAGCCCGAGTTGGAATGGGCGCCGCCCCTGGTTAACTATTGCCGTCCACTTGAGACTGAGTCTCTTTCAGACACTGTTCCAGTTGACGGGTAAGCCGCTGCGAGAGCCTGTTCGCTTCCTGTAAGCCGGTGGCATAAGAAGTCAGTTGGTTTGTCGCAGTATCAATTGTTTCGAATTCCTGCAGCAGTTCTTTGTCCTTGTTTCGCGTCTGTATTATTGCTTGCCTGGTTTTGGTGGCGGTAGAATCGGCTTTCAGGCTTTCTACGGTTACGACTTGAGCACGTTTGGATAATTCCTGGGAATCCCCGGTCATCGATTCGCCAATGTCATTGGTCCTGTTCATTCTGTCGGCAATTTCATGCATGCTCTCGGCAAATTCGGCGATAACGGCCAGCGATGACTGGAAGGCATGCTGCGCCTTGTTGCCAAAGAACTGTGCTTCACGCAGGTGGTTGGTGATTTTCCTTAGCAAGTCACTGATGCTGGCGGTGTTTTCGGCGGTAGAATCTGCCAGTTGGCGAATTTCATTGGCAACAACCTCAAAGCCCTTGTTGTTTTCGCTACCGCGGGCGCTCTCTACAAAGGCATTTAAGGAAAGCAGGCTGGTTTGTTCACTTATCGCATTTATTGTATCCAGGATGGTCTGTACGCTGTGGATTTCTTTTTCTATGGTCTGAATGCTATCACCGGCCTTTCGGATCTTTGATTCATCCTCGGCGGCCTTCTGACGTATCTGCATGGCTTGGGCACGGCGGGCGGAGGTGAGCAGGTTGATTTCCCGGACATTGGCGCTAAGCGCTTCAATTGATTCGGTGGTTTCCGTCACCTGGATTGACTGCTTGCTACCCTGGTCCCGCATGCGGTTGCATTTCAGCTGCAAAACCCCTATTGCCTCGGCGGTGTTGCCCAGCATTTGGTCAAAGCCGTTCAATCTTACTTTCATGCCTGTTGTATGCGAGGAAAGTGCCGCGCAGCTGGCATTTAGTTTGCGCATCGCTGTGATGTGAGTGTCGGCAGCGGCTGTGTGCTCGTGTGACAGGTTTTTGACTGCAAACAATTTTTCTTGATGCTTATGTATCCAGGCACGGGCCCGTTGTATCATGTAATCAAGTTCATCGGTTTTTCTGGTAGGCAGGGTGATCTGCTTGCGCATCTCTGAGCAGGTTTGAAGATCGTTTATGAGCAGCTGCATACGGTGTGAGAGTGAGCGGATATGCCGCAAGAAAACAAAAAACCATAGCAAAAAAAGCAGTAGCGATCCGGTGAAGGAGATGGCCAGTAGCCTAAGGTTTTCTGCGGCAAAGGCCTTGGCCGCCATTTGGCCGGCGTTGGTAATCACTTTTGTAATGGCTTCGAGTTCCTGCCCGTTAATTGCTCTATTTCCCTGATTATCCTGGTAGAAAGCTTCCCATTTGCTTAGTGCATTTTCTATGGCATTTTTGCCAGCATTGTCCGGTGCTGCGGCCAGGGTATTTTGGGCTTTGGTGGCCGAATTGTTGGCGGCCGCAAGGCCTTTGGTTTGCAAGAGATCGCTTTCCAATGACCAAAAGGCCTTCTGCAGTTCGGTATTGGCT
>CAZDYA010000019.1:0-12631 GCA_964509515.1 uncultured Spirochaeta sp. | reverse complement strand
CTTCTATTCTTCTGCTATCTTTACCAATAATTCCCCGGATTCAACCATGTCGCCTTCTTTTATAAAGACAGATTCCACCTTGCCGCCCAATGGCGCCAGGACATTGGTTTCCATCTTCATGGCCTCGATAACAGCGACAATCTGGTTTTCTTCTACCCGGTCACCGTCATCAACCAGCACCTTGATTATCGATCCAGGAATGTTAGCCCCAATCTCCCTGATATTATTGGGGTCGGCCATGGCCTTCAAACTAATTTGTGATTTTGATGATTCCTTATCAAGGTCATGAATCTTGATTTCACGGCGGTTTCCATTTACCTCAAACTCAATGGCACGGTTGCCCTGATTATCCAGCTCCCCTATTTGTATCAATTTAACAATCAATATCCGGCCTTCTTCAATCTCGATGTCGCTGGTTTCCCCTTCTTTTAATCCGTAGAAATAAACATCGGAGTCCATGGAGCTGACATTGCCATAGTCTTTCTTATACTTAAGGTAGTCGTCGAAGACCTTTGGGTACAACGCCGCAGAAAGGACATCTTCTTTCTTTGGCTCAATCTCATGGGTGGCCTTGAGGTATTCAGCGAGTTTATCAAAATCTTCATCTTCAAGGAGTTCTCCGGGGCGGCAAGTAATTGCTTGCCGATCTTTCAGAACAAGTCGCTGCAATTCCTGGGGGAACCCGCCCATTGGCTGGCCCATCATGCCTTCAAAGAATGAAACGGCTGAATCAGGAAAGGCCATATTTTGCGCCTTTTCAAAAATGTTATCCGGCGTCAGATCATTCTGCACCATGAAAATCGCCATATCCCCAACAACCTTGGAGGACGGGGTTACCTTTACAATGTCACCCAGCATGAAGTTAACGGTGCGATACATTTCCTTAACTTCGTTAAAGCGGTGTCCCAACCCAAAGCTCTCAACCTGAGGCTTTAGGTTGGAATACTGCCCACCGGGAATCTCATAGCGGTAAACATCGGTGCTACTGGATTTAAGGTCGGATTCAAACTTCGCGTAGTAAGGCCGAACTGAACTGTAATACTCGGATATTGCCTGAGCATTCTCTAAATCAATTTCCGTATCGCGTTCGGTATTCTTTAAGGCCGCCACCACCGAGTTCAAGGAGGGCTGACTGGTAAGGCCCGAAATCCCGCTAAAGGCTCCATCGACAATATCCACTCCCGCCTCAGCTGCCATCAGCAGGGTTGCCACCTGATTGCCGCTGGTATCATGGGTGTGCAAGTGTATTGGAATATTAATCTCATCCTTGAGAGCCTTAACCAAAACAGTGGCGCAATGAGGCTTGAGCAAGCCTGCCATATCCTTGATAGCCAGGATATGGGCGCCCATCTTTTCCAGTTCTTTCGCCATGCTAACATAATAGTCCAGGTTGTATTTTTCGCGTGTCTTGTCCAGGATGTCGCCAGTGTAGCAGATCGCCGCCTCGCAAATCTTGCCGGTTTTCTGCACCTCTTCCATGGCAACCTTCATACCTTCCAGCCAGTTGAGTGAATCAAAAATCCGGAAGATATCAATGCCCTGCGCGGCTGATTCCTGAATAAATTCCCTTACTACGTTATCGGAATAATTTTTGTAGCCAACGGCATTGGAAGCCCTTAACAGCATTTGAAACAGCAGATTGGGCACTTTTTCGCGCAAGGAGCGCAGCCTGTCCCATGGGGACTCCTTAAGGAAGCGGTATGAAACGTCATAAGTGGCTCCACCCCACATCTCGACAGAAAAGAGATTTGGAATCATCTGCGACAAGGCCGGGGCGATTTTTTCCATGTCCCTGGTGCGAAACCGCGTCGCCAACAAGGACTGATGCGCATCCCGAAAAGATGTGTCGGTTATCAGCAATTGCTTCTGTGACTTTATCCAGTTAACCAGGCCCTGCGGGCCTTCCTTGTCGAGGATTTGCCTGGTACCAGACAGGTTTTCCAGCTTATCCAGCTTTGGAATGAGCGGCATATCGAAATCCGGCTTTTCACCCTTGGTCTCGTTGATTACCTTCTCACCAATATACTTGAGCAGCTTGAGCTCTGCATCCTCGCGAGGACGAATATCAAACAGCTCCGGATGCTCGCCAATGAAGTTGGTATTGCAGTCACCCTTCAGAAAGGTTGGATGATTTAATACGTTTAGCAGAAAATCGACGTTGGTTTTTACGCCGCTAACTACCAGCTCTTTCAACGCACGTTTCGCCTTGCGCACGGCGTCCTCAAAACCTAGAGCCCAGGAAGTGGACTTAAGCAACAGGCTGTCATAGTAGGGGCTGATCACTGAACCGGAGAAGCCATTGCCACCATCCAGTCGAATACCGAAACCTGAGCTGGTACGGTAAACTTCAATCTTTCCTGTGTCCGGGGCAAAATTATTCATCGGGTCTTCGGTAGTGACCCGGCATTGTATCGCAAAACCCCGTGGTTTGATGGCATCCTGGGATTTAATGTTGATTTCATCCGAATCAAGCCGATAGCCCTGTGCCACCAGTATCTGGGATTGCACAAGGTCGATGCCTGTCGTCATCTCGGTAACGGTATGCTCAACCTGAATCCTGGGATTCATTTCAATAAAATAATGCTGGCCGCTTTTATCAACCAAAAACTCTACTGTTCCAGCGTTATAATAATCAACGGCCTTGGCGATCTTGATCCCATCCTGGCAGATAGCTTCCCTCTGCTCCGGGGTGATCGACAAGGCTGGGGTAAACTCAATAATCTTTTGATGTCGTCTTTGCACCGAACAATCACGCTCGAAAAGATGCACGATATTTCCGTGCTCATCGCCCAGCACCTGAACTTCAATATGCTTGGGGTTTTCTATGTACTTTTCTATAAAAACGGCATCGTTGCCGAAAGCCTTTTTTGCTTCGTTTCTTGCAGAGTGAAATTCCCTAAGCAGATCCTTTTCTTCGCGAACAATACGCATACCACGACCGCCGCCGCCAGCCGCAGCTTTAAGCATGACCGGATACCCGCAATGCTGAGCGAATTCCCTGGCCTCTTCATCACTTCCGGCGGTTCTTTCCAGGCCAGGAACGACAGGCACCTTGGCCCTCTCGGCCACCAGTTTTGACTTGACCTTGTCACCAAGCTGATCAAGCATCTCTGCGGTGGGCCCGATAAACTTGATGCCAGCCTCATGGCATTTCTTGGAGAATTCAGCGTTTTCAGAAAGGAAACCATATCCGGGATGGATGGCATCAACACCCTTTTTCAGGGCCAGAGAAATAATATCATTGATATCCAGGTAGGCTTCAATCGCCCCTTTACCCTTGCCAATCAGATAGGATTCATCGGCTTTGGTCCGAAACAGCGCGTTCTTGTCTTCTTCGGTGTAGACAGCGACAGTCCGGATGCCAAGCTCGTTACAGGCGCGGAAAACCCTTATGGCGATTTCACCACGGTTGGCGACCAAAATTTTCTTAAACCTATCCATGTAGTACTCCTTTTCGAACTCTTTTATCACAATTCATGGCTTAATGTAAATTATGAGGATTTTGGTAATAAAGCTTGCCATTATACAATTTTCTTAAATAAATTGAACTGGGAGCATATTATGAATATTTTTGCTTATTTAACAGAATTTTTCACAGAGCTTGCCTTCCTTTTTTTGGAAATGGCACCATATATCACTTTAGGCATACTTATTGCCGGCTTAATGCACATAATACTCAGCAAGGATTTTGTGGCAAGGCAGGTCGGCAAGAACAATCTGGCTTCTATAATAAAAGCGGCCCTGTTCGGTGTACCTTTGCCTCTTTGCTCATGCGGGGTAGTACCTACAGCTGTTTACCTTAAGAATTCCGGGGCCTCAAAGTCAGCCTCGCTTTCTTTTCTTATATCTACACCTCAAACCGGGGTGGACAGCATCGTTGCCACCTGGGGGATGCTGGGGCCTGTTTTTGCAGTTTTTCGGGCAATAACCGCCCTTATCACTGGTATAGCCGGGGGAATACTGGCCTTTTTCTTTTCCGACAAGGGGCACTTCGATAACGCGCCCTCCGGTAAGGAGCACCAGAAAAATGAATACACCGCAGAAGAAAGCACCAGGGCTCCGGATTCCGAAAAAGTGGGGCTATTTGGCAAGCTGCGCCAAATGGTCAACTATGCCTTCTTTGAACTGCTTGATGATATTGCCATACAATTCGTAATCGGGCTTGCCATTGCCGCGGTAATATCCATGGCCATACCGGATGACTTTTTTGCCGGCGCCATTTTTTCCAACCCGCTGGCAAGCATGCTTCTGATGGTCGTTATTGGTATTCCCATGTACATCTGCTCGACGGCTAGCATCCCAATCGCGGTTGCCATGATTTTGAAGGGCTTAAGCCCCGGCGCCGCCTATGTATTTCTGGTTGCCGGGCCAGCCACCAACGCCGCTTCGTTGGCCATTATCGCCAATGCCTTTGGAAAAAAGTTTAGCGGGGCATATCTGGCAACAATAATCTCCGGCAGCCTCTTTTTTGGCTTCATTATGGATCTTGTATATTCAAGGCTGGACGCCCCTGCCCTAAGCGCCGCTCATCATGCCGGACACGCAGCAGACAAACCCGATTGGTTTCAACTGGTGGTTTCCGTCTTTCTACTTGCCATGCTGCTGGTCGTGCTTGTTCGAAAAGTGCTGCCCGCTTCCGCAATCCAGCAAGCAACGCCTTCCGGGCTTACCAAAATCAATGTGCAAGGAATGACTTGCGGGCATTGCTCGGCCAATGTCCAGAAAGCCCTAAGCACAGTGGCGGGCATAAAAAAAATCGATGTAAGCCTGGAAGGAAAATGCGTTTTTATTGAAGGGGATTTCAAATTAGCCGAGGCAGAAAAAGCGATCCATGATGCTGGCTATAAGGTGGCAGGCCAGGACAGCCAAGACAGTCTTGATTGACAAAGCAATAGTAATAATCTAGTTTCGAAGCTCGGTATCCCAATGAAACTCAAATCAGCCTGGCTTTTGCTATTATTCATCCCCCTCATTATTTTTGCCTTCGGGATGGCTTCCTGCAGGCAGAACGAGGCCGCCAAGCCTTACACCCTGCAGATCACTGATTCATATAACAGGACCGTCAATCTTCCAAATTTTCCAGAGCGGATTGTTTCGATTGCCCCCAACATGACCGAGTTCGTGTACGCCCTCGGCGCCGGTAACCGCCTGATCGCCCGCAGCGATTTTTGCGACTATCCAGCTCAAGCCGCCGCCATTGACAGCATCGGCTCTTTGTCAGACCCCAGTATCGAAAAAATTGTAGCCCTAAATCCTGACCTGGTGCTAACCTCCACCCATCTTAGCCGCAAGCATGTCGATATCATTCAGGAAATGGGAATCCCGGTTATCGCGCTATATTCAGACGGCAGCTTTGAAGGGACCTACCAGACCGCCCGCACCTTGGGTCGCATCCTCGACCTCGAAGATGAAGCAGCAGAGCTGATAAGTGAAATGCAGAGCACCGTTGAACTGGTACTTAAGACCGTTGCCCGAGCAGACAAGCGCCCCTCTGTGTATTACGTTGTCGGGTTTGGGCAGTTCGGAGATTACACGGCCGGTGGCGACACATTCATCGGCCAGATGCTGGAGATGGCAGGCGGTCAGAACATTGCCGCGAATATTTCCGGCTGGGCCTACAGCATCGAAAAGGTACTGGAAAAAAACCCGGAAATCATTATTTGCTCGGACAAAGACAACACCCCGGAAAACCTTCAAGAAGCTGAAGGCTATCGCGAATTGCCGGCAATATTAAACGGCAAGCTTGTCGCCATGGATAACAATCTGATCGACAGGCAAGGGCCACGGCTGGCCCAGGGGCTGCTTGCCCTTGCCAAGGCCATTCACCCCGAACTATTTGGGACTGAACAGTGAAAAAAACAGGTGTCCTGCTTGCTGCCCTCGGGCTTGCAATCCCCCTTGTTGCCCTGATCTCCATAACGATAGGAGCCGCCGACATTTCGATTGGACAAACCGTTGACATCCTGGCTGCCAATCTTGGATTTGGCAATCATGGTGGACTACCGGCAAACTATCAGACCATTATTCTAAAGCTGCGGTTGCCGCGCATTCTGCTAGCCCTTAGCTCGGGTGCCGCCTTGGCCGTTGCCGGCACAGTTCTGCAAGGTGTGTTTCACAACCCCATGGCCGACCCGTACGTAATGGGAGTCTCATCCGGGGCGGCCTTCGCTGTTGCCGTTGCTATCTTCATTGGATTCACCAGTCAAATAACAATTCAGTTATTCGCCATGGCGGGATCTTTCCTGTCCATCCTTTTGCTATTAAGCCTTGCCGGCCTTGCCAGCCGTAAAGGGGAGCCCGCCAGCCTGCTGCTAGCCGGGATTGCCATTTCGGTGTTTCTATCGTCGGGGGTGTCCCTGTTAATCTACCTGAGCCACGCACAGGCCCAGAAAATAATCTTCTGGACTTTCGGCAGTTTAAGCGCTACCGGATGGGACAAGCTACCTACTGTAATTGCAGGTCAGATTATTGGAATAATCCTGATAGTGATACAATGGAAGGATCTTAATTTACTGTCCCAGGGCGATGAAAGCGCCCGTTCCCTGGGGCTGGTTCCTGACCGGGCCCGCATCAGGCTGCTGTTATCCGCATCATTCGTAACGGCCATGACGGTCTCAGCAACCGGGATAATCGGTTTTGCCGGGCTTATGATTCCCCACGCCATGCGCCTGGCGACAGGGCCAAATCATCGCTCGCTGCTTCCACTTTCGGCCCTGGGCGGCGCTGTCTTTCTGGTCATATCAGACACCCTGGGG
Source organism: uncultured Spirochaeta sp. (assembly GCA_964509515.1). Lineage (GTDB taxonomy): Bacteria > Spirochaetota > Spirochaetia > DSM-27196 > DSM-8902 > Spirochaeta_B. The sequence continues at coordinate 5,876 of CAZDYA010000019.1, read as the reverse complement.
CGAATTATAGTGCCATCGGCCGAGATCCCGGTTGGGGTGATAACCTCAATTATCGGGGCCCCATACTTGTTATACATTTTGATAATCCGAAACAAAAAGCGGGACACGTAATGCATCATCTGGCGATAAAAAACCTGGCATTCTCTTACCGCAAGGACGGCTTTGGGCTTGCTGGCCTGGATATGGAAATCAAGGATGGTTCATGTGTCGGCATTATAGGCCCCAACGGCTCCGGGAAAAGCACCCTGCTGCGCCTGCTGTTAAAAATCCTGCCTAGCCCAGCAAACATGATCTTCTACAACGGCAGCGACATGAACCAGCTGTCCCAGCAAAGATTGGCCAGGCTACTGGCTTACCTGCCACAGACGTCCACAGGCAGCTATTCTTTTTTGGCAGAAGAAATCATTGCCATGGGGAGGTATCCGCATGGGCAAGGGCTGTTCTACCGCCCAACAAAAAAAGACAGCCAAATAATAGAGAACATCATTGAGCGGCTTGATCTTGGCGGCCTAAGAAAACGGCCGGTAGATACCCTAAGCGGAGGTGAGTACCAGCGTGTCTTGCTGGCCCGGTGCTTTGTGCAGCAAACCCCCTTTTTGCTGCTGGATGAACCCACCAACCATCTGGATCTGCGGCATCAATTAGCTCTGATTCAAATGATCAAGGACGAGCAGAAGAAACGGGAGCTGAACGTAATCGCGGTGTTCCACGACCTGAATCTTGCCCTGGGCTTTGCAGACAAGTTGCTGCTGCTAGACAACGGCAGAGTCGCGGCCTGGGATACCCCCCCTGCCATCCTGGAATCCAGGGCGCTGGAAAGGGTGTACAGGCTAAAATTTTCAAGCACAAAAAACCCCTTTACCGGGGCTCCCTATCTGATAGCCGGCATCCTGCAGGCATAACCCCATCCCGCAGGCATAACCCAATCCCCAGCCATAACAATGTTTACCCGAGTATCTTTCTGTGCTAGCATGAACGGGTATTTTCAATGGAAGGAAGTGTGAATCTTCCGCTATCGCGTAACTGTGTTTGGGAAAAGCCCTGCCATATGCCACTGTGAAAAGCTGTGACGTAGTCGCTGCCGCTCATGGGAAGGCGGCAGACCCTCAATCAGCCTGACCCCGATTGATACCCATCAGCCAGGATACTTTGAAAACAACCACCAACTCGTTGACTTCGCGAAAAAGTCAAATGGAGAAACCATGAAAAACTTTCTTTTTCTGCTTTGCCTGACGCTGCTTGCGTTAGCCTTTAGCGGCTGCGGCAACCCATTATTACCGGCTGATTCACAGAACCCTGCTAGCGGCGGCACCACACCGGCTAACAACGACATTACCTACCTTGGCCTATGGTCAAGCAATTTTGAGGCTCTAAGCCTGGCAGCTGACAGCCACTGGGGCGGCGCCGGTTCTGGAGAAACCGGTTTTAGCGATGGCGCGCTGTCCTTTAGTCATACGTCCAGCGATTTTTCCTGGAGCGGCTTTGCTTATTCCAATATGACCGACACGGCAACCGCCGGGGCAGGCAACCAGTTCAGCGTTTATAGCCAGGGCGCCCTGGCAGCCGGCAACGGAGGACATGCTGACTCAGAAAACTTCGTGATTGCATCCATCCCCTTGGACTGGGCAAACGGAACCTATGACCCTATCCCGCAGTTCATGGAATTATCCGATGTACAAGCACACGAAATCCAGGAAATCTATATTACCAATACGACAAATGCCTATCTTTCCATGAAAGACGGCGATGCATTTGCCAAGAAGTTCGGCGGTGAAGACGGTAGCGATCCCGACTGGTTCCTGCTGACTATAAAAGGCTACGATGCCAATGATAACGAAACTGGGACGGTGGAATTATACCTGGCTGATTTCCGCTTTGCCGATAGCGGCAGCGATTACATTATCGATGACTGGACCCGCGTTGACCTGAGCCCCCTGGGCGAAGTGGCCAGCCTGTCATTCAGCCTTTCTTCTTCGGACAGCGGGGACTGGGGAATGAACACCCCCGGCTATTTCGCCCTGGACAGCATCAATGTAGTCTGCCCGGTCGACAGTGAACAAATTGCCGCTCCGCAGGTTTACAGCGATGAAATCCCGACCAACACGCTTGTGGAGTTTGCCAATCAATCTGGCGAAAACATTTATGTCGGCACCTCAACAGACCTCGCCGCTTCCACTCCCGATAGCTGGACCCTGACTGACAGCCTTCTTCTGGACAGCCCCGGGGATTACAAGATATTCACCACTTCCAGCAACAGCGGACCCAACGCTGCCCCGGCCCTTAGCTGGGAGTTTAAGGTGCTCGACGAATTCTCTCCGGCTGTCGGGCAAGCCGGTACAATGGCAATTGACAAGGATGATGCGTCGATTTTGGCCTGGGCCACTGGCTATCAGAATTATATTGCAGGCACCGATCTTGACGAACAATGGAAAACCCCGCTGGAGGCCCTGGGGCAGGCCGAAGGTAGCAGCACTGATATCGTCAGCTTGGGCAACGGCGGTTCCATTACCCTGACATTCTCGACTGCGATTGCCGACGGCGATGGGGCCGACTTTGCGGTGTTTGAAAACAGCATCGATGATAGCTTTCTGGAACTGGGCTACGTTGAAGTAAGCTCTAATGGCAGCAATTTTGTCCGCTTCGAATCCTTCTCGTTGACGGCTGCCCCGGTTAGCGCTTTCGGTTCCGTTCAAGCTGTAGCAATCCATGGGCTGGCCGGAAAATACAGGCAGGGATACGGCACCCCCTTCGATCTAGCCTATTTGCAACACAAGGCAGCTGTGATCAATGGCCGGGTGGATCTGGACAATATCCGCTACGTCAGGATTGTGGATATATTATCCGGCGACGACATCGCCCCACCGGGCGGCGTAATAGTCAACGACCTGGACAGCCTGGGCAACAAGATATACGACCCCTTTCGCACCACCGGATCGGCCGGCTTCGACCTTGATGCCATCGCCATTTTGAACCAGGCAGAATAAATGAATACGCCGCGCCTTGGAGTGTTTGCAAAGCTAGTGATGACTCTGAGCCTTCTGGGCTTTGCCCTGCTTTTTAGCAACTGTAGTCCCCCGCTGCTTATGGGCCCGGGGTCTTCCAATGGCGTGCCATTTCTGGTTGTTGTGAACGGCATCAGTGAAAATCTTAGCTTTATGGATTCCCCCGGCGGCCAGCTGTATGAAAGCGCAGTTCCCACCGGGCAGGCTCCCAACCAGATCTACAGAAAAGGTAGTGATGTATATGTTGTTAACTCCCTCTCCAATTCTATCCTGAAATACGACATCGATGGCTTTTCCATACTAAATGAATTTTCTACCGGCAACGGCACCAACCCCTTCAAGATGGTAATCGCTGATGACCGAATTTACGTTAGCGCCTATCTTACCCATCAGCTGCTGATCTTTAACCTTTCCGGGGGCCTGCTTGAAAATATTGATCTTGCAGTACTGGAAGAGGGTGGCAAAACCTTCTACCCCTTTCCTCAGGGCATCGCCACCTGGGGCGATTACGTATTTATTGCCTGCATGTACTCCGAGGAAAATAGCGCCGCCAAAACAATGGACCCCGGCCGCGTCGCCGTTTACTCGATACCCGACCAAAACATCACCGGATATATCGAAGCTTCCGCCCAGAATACAAGTGCCGTTAATATCGATGGCGACGTGCTGTATGTCATTTCCAGTGGCGCGTACGACCCAGACAGCGACGGCTATGACGAAAGCGGTAAAATTGAAACCCTGGACTTGAGCGCTGCCGACCTGTCCAATGACTTGGCCAACCCGGCAGCCTTATCCCTGACAACCATGACCTCCGGCCAATCCTTTGGCGCCTTGGAAATAAACAACGACAGGGCATGGGCCAGCGATCTTGGAAATGGAACCCTGTACAGCTATGATGCCAGCGCCACGCCCTGGGTAGAGATAGCCAACCAAAGCTTCCCCGGCAGCTTTGGCATGGCCTTTGTCCCTGACATCGTCTATGACGCAGCGCGGGACGAGCTGCTGGCGACCGAATTCAACGGCAACATCCTGTACACCCTGGATCCAGACTCCCTGGAAAAGCTTGACGAACAGCGTGTAAGCGGCAACAGCATGGATGCGCAATTCATGCTGCTGGTGGAATAGATGAAAAAATCTGCTGCTGCGGTTGATCGACAATTCAGGCTGATGTGCCTACCTCTACTATTTTTGTTTGTTGGCATAACAGGTCTCCTCGCGCAGGAAGCCGACCTTGGCGAGATACAAGTCACCGCAAGTCTGCCAAAAGACCGCGAAAGACCCGAGGAACCTGAGCGATTTTCTACCATCATCGTTATTGATGATCAACAGGCCCATAAAAACGTAGCCCAAATCCTTGATGACAGCCCAGAGGTGTTGGTCAAAGAAAGTGGGAGCGAGGCAGGCATCAGCACGGTTTCCATCAGGGGCAGTTCAAGCAAAAACGTCCTGGTTTTGATGGACGGCCTGCCGCTCAACAGCGCTGGCAACTCTTCATTTGACATCAGCATGATCCCGGCAGAGGCGGTGGAACGAATTGAAATCATCCGGGGGGGCAATGCGGCGCTGCACGGTTCAGGGGCGATGGGCGGCGTTATTAACATTATTACCAATCAGGGCGACCGAGCATTCTACAAAATCACAGCCGCCACCACCCCTTTTCGCTCGGCCAAGGCCTCATTCAGTACAGGGCTGAAAGGCCAACATCACAAGCTGTTCTTTTCGGCTCTCCAGAGTTTCGACAAAGGGAATTTTGCTTATCTTGATAGCAATGGCACCGAGTTCAATCCCGATGATGATCAGATATCCCGACGGGAACACAATGAGGCTTCGAAAACCTCGTTTGTATTAAATAACGAATTCATTTTTGCCAACTCCAGCTTTCTTGGTGTGCTCGCCAATTACCACCAGAAGCAAAATGAGATAGGCGGTCCGGTAACCTTCGAGAACCATTTCGAACACGCCTGGCTAGAGACCAGGCTCTTGAATTTGGGAGTACGCTACAATCTTGGCAACAGCTTTGGCCTGGGGACAGGGGAGTTCTCGGTGCACTACAAACTGGACAGCTACGATTACCGCAACCCCCAGGAGTACGGGGGCTCAGCTGTATATTCTTCCAGAGACCTGCATTATCTGGAGCAAACCAATCATCTACAACTGTTTTTCCCTGCCCAAAATATCATCCACCTGATCACAGAAACCTCGATTGAAACAACGATGGATATTGCGCAGCGAATCCAGGTCGCTGGCATCATTCGTGATGAGCTGTTTTTATCCGATGGCCGGCTGGGCTTCTTCCCCAGCCTCAGGCTACAATACAACAGCGACAGCCAAAAAAAATTGAACCTGCTGGGAAACCTTGGAATGTCGGCTGAAATTTCTCAAATACTGCGCTTGAAACTAAACGGCTTCAGGGCCTTCCGCAGCCCAGATTTTAGCGAATTGCATTACACCTACGGCCAATACGTTGGCAACCCAAACTTGCTGCCGGAAATCTCCTGGGGCGGGGACGCCGGCCTTCAGCTGGATCTGAATTTTTTGTTCATCGAAGCCGTAGGCTTTCTTACATATTATGAGAACCTGATCCAGTATCTGTTATCCTACGGATTTATCTACAAGCCAATGAATATTGATGAAGTCATTTCTTATGGGGCCGAATTACGCGCAGAGCTTGCGCCCTGGGAATCATTGAAGCTGCAGGGTGGGTATACATACAACGCAGTTGGACGCCTGGCAGATTATCAACTGGGAACCCCGCGGCAGCTACCCGGGCACCCCTTGAATGCGGCCTATGCGTCTGTCGGCTGGACGGTGGGCCCCTTTGAGTTGGGGGGGCATACTCACCTTTCAGGATTATATCTTGATCACATCCAACGG
>CAZDYA010000018.1:0-12800 GCA_964509515.1 uncultured Spirochaeta sp. | reverse complement strand
CGTATATATGGCACTGTAGCCCAATGTATTCCCCCTTAATGAATAAACACATAAGGGTGATGCAAATCTTCCGGTTCGCAAAATGACGAACCGAGAAATAGAGATGGCTCAACTGCAAAGACAGTTGAAATTGAGGAGGAATCATGGCTGTAGTAACCATGAAAAATCTGCTTGAATCAGGTGTGCACTTTGGACACCAGACCAAGCGTTGGGATCCGCGAATGAAGCGGTTCATCTTTGCTGAACGCAATGGTATCCACATTATTGACCTGCAGAAAACCATTGCATCGATAAAAGCTGCCTACGAAGCAGTGCGCGGCACTGTACTCGACAAAAAGGGCGTGCTGTTTGTCGGAACCAAAAAGCAGGCACAACTGGCAATTGAACGTGAAGCCAAAAACTGCGGCATGTTCTACGTCAACCAGCGATGGCTTGGCGGTATGCTGACCAATTTTTCCACCATCAAGCAATCACTTCTTCGCTTGAAAAAACTGGAAAAAATGGAAGTTGATGGAACCTTTGAAAGCCTTTCAAAGAAAGAGGTTGCCAAACTCAACAAGGAAAAAGCTCGACTGGAAAAGAACCTTGGCGGGATCAAGGAAATGAAAGAGCTTCCTGGCATCGTATTTATTGTTGATACCAAAAAAGAAGCAATCGCTGTTGCTGAAGCACGACGCATGGGCATTCCAATTGTTGCCGTTGTCGACACCAACTGTAATCCCGACGGCATTGACTACCCGATCCCGGGTAACGATGACGCCATCAGGGCTATTAGCTTGTTTACAGAGATTATCGGGCAGGCAGTAACCGAGGCCGAAAACGAAATCGGGTTGGAAATAATCGAAAGCCTGCAGGATGAAGACGAAGGGGAAAGCGAAAGCGATTCAGCATCAGAAGGCGATTCAGAAGACGAATTCGTAACTGACGATTACTCCAACTATAAACCTGATGATAACAAAAAGCCTGTGATCAATATGGAGAAAACTCGCGAAGAAGAAGTAGCCGAAGATGCAGGTATTTCCACCGACGAGATGTATCAGGAAGACTGATTCGAGCAAGATACTATTATTTAAGGAGAATATCGTGGCAATAACAGCTGCAGATGTAAAACAGCTCAGGGAAAAAACCGGAGCTGGAATGATGGATTGCAAGAAAGCTTTGACTGAAGCCGACGGCGACTTTGCAAAAGCAGAAAAAATCCTGAAAGAAATGGGCCTGGCCGCGGCCGCCAAACGTGATGGCAGAGCCACCAACGAAGGACGCATTTTCTCGCATGTTGGCAACACGGCCGCAGGCCTGCTTGAGGTTGCCAGTGAAACCGACTTTGTTGCTCGCAACGAGACCTTTATCGCTATGGGTAACGATCTTGTCAAAACCATGACCGAGAGCAACCTGACTGTCGATAGTGCCGAGGTCAAGGAAACAACCGTGCAAGCAGTTTCTACCATCAAGGAAAATATCACAGCCCGCCGTTTTGTTCGCATGGAAGCCTCCAGCAATGATATTATTGCTGACTACATTCATGGCGATGGAAACATCGGCGTATTGATTAAACTGACCGCAGACTCGCCGACTGCCAAGGACAACGAAGCCGTAAACGAGCTTTGCTTTAACCTGGCATTGCACGCGGCCGCTTACCGACCTCTTTATCTTTCCGAGGATCAGGTTGAAGGTAGTTACATTGAAGAACAAAAATCAATCTTCCTGAAGCAAGCGGAAAACCTTGGCAAGCCAGAAAAGGTCATGCAGGGCATCGTCGCTGGCAAAATGAAGAAACACCTGTCCGAAATTTGCTTTGTTAATCAAGGCTTTGTTAAGGAAGACAAAAAGGCAGTTTCGGAAATCATTGCCGAAACAGGCAACAAGGCCGGAGTAAAACTCACATTAAGCGATTACATTGTCTACACCGTAGGACAAGAATAATCAAAAGCCTAAACGCCGGCAGGAATTCCCTGCCGGTTTTTTCAGGAGATCTGCATGATTAGCAAAGATACCGAAAATCGGATGAAAAAATCCATCAAAGCCCTCGAAGAAGAATTCGCAGCCATTCGTACCGGCCGGGCCTCTACCGCTCTGTTCGACAAAATCATGGTCGACTATTACGGTGCTCCTACACCTTTGAATCAGGTGGCTACCGTTAGCACACCTGAAGCTCGCCTGGTAGTAATTCAGCCATGGGACAAGAACTCTTTGCCAGAAATCGAGAAGGCTATTCAAAAATCCGAGTTGTCGCTGAATCCCAGCAATGATGGCAAGGTAATCAGAATCAACATTCCACCACTAACAGATGAACGACGCAAGGAGCTGGTAAAAGTTGCCAAGCAAACCGCTGAAAACGCCAAAGTAGCTGTCAGAAACATTCGTCGTGACGCTAATGACACATTAAAGCAGCAACAAAAAGCCGGTGAAATCAGCGAGGATGACGAAAAACGCCTTGAGGACGAAGTCCAGAAACTGACCGACGCCAGTATCAAGGAAATTTCCAACATGCTGGAAGCAAAAGAAAAAGAGATTACCGAGATCTAAAATGAAGAATGCCGCCCTTCCTCAGCATATTGGTATCATTATGGATGGCAACGGACGCTGGGCCAAAAAACGCCTGCTACCCAGAACCAGAGGCCATCAGGAAGGGCTAAAAACGGCCAAAAAAATCATTGGTGAACTGCGCGATCTTGGGGTTACTTGCGTAACCCTGTATGCCTTCTCTACCGAAAACTGGAAACGTGCTCAGGAAGAGGTTTCTTTCCTGTTCTCACTTATCCAGAAACACATAAGGAAGGAACTGGATTTTTATCGCGAAAAGGAAATCAAAATTATTCACTCTGGCGACATGAGCGGTTTGCCAGCCGAAGTGAAACAGGATATCGAAAGCGTAATACGGGACACCGCTGCCTACGATGGAATAATTGTAAACCTGGCGCTCAATTATGGCGGACGCAATGAAATTGTACGCGCCGTCCAAAAAATGATTACTGAAAACCCTGACAGGGATTTTACCGCCAAACCGGTTTGCGATGATGATATCGAAATGAACCTGGACACTAGAGATATACCTGCGCCAGACCTGATCATCCGCACTGGCAATGAAATGCGCCTAAGTAATTTCCTTCTTTGGGAAAGTGCCTACAGCGAGTTGTACTTTACCACGAAATTATGGCCGGACTTTTCCAAAAAAGATCTGCTGCACGCTATTGCTGATTATCAAAAACGCAGCCGCAGATTCGGGAGTGTACATGACTGAAAAACAAAAGAACATCCGCAACAGATTGCTGGTCTTTTTTATCGGGATACCCGCAACCCTGGCGCTGCTTATATTTCTGCCACATGCCAATCATTTGGCCACAGCTTTTGTTGTACTTGCCGTCTCATGCATTGCTACCCGTGAACTAAGCCAACTCTTTGAAAAGGAATATACACAGTATCCTGGGACTCGCTTTTTCACCCCCCTTCTGGGAGGGGTTTTCCCGGTATTCTGGTATCTGGAACATTCCAGCCTAATGCCGGAAGGGACTGCTTTTACAGCCGGGCTAGCTGTTTTCGCCCTGATTATCGGCTTTCAAGGATTCCGCAGAAATGAGGCTCTTTTCCCTCATATCAGGAGTTTTGTACCAACCAACATCTTCCTAACCGTTTATCCTGGATTATTTATTGCCCACATTATCCGGATTGCATTCCTGCCACATGCCACCATCCTGTTGATTGTATACGTTACAGCAGTATACCTGAACGATTCTACCGCCTATGCCAGCGGGATGCTATTTGGACGCAAAAACGGCGGGGTCTTGCCAATCAGCCCGAATAAAAGCATTGCCGGATTTGGCGGGGGATTCTTTGCCAGTGTAGTCGTTACTACCACCGCCTGGCTTTTCGCCCCCGAAGTCTTTCCAGGTTCAATTTTTACCGCCATCGGATTCGGTCTTTACCTTGGCGCGGCCACCATAGCCGGAGACCTGGCAGAGTCAGCCATTAAACGTTCCGCTGCCATGAAAGACAGCGGCAATATTATTCCCGGTCGCGGCGGCTTGCTTGACAGCATTGATTCCTTGAGTTTTGCTGCCCCTTTCTTTTATTTTGGATACCAATTGTTCTTTCTTCAGGGAGCCTAATGATACTTAATATTTTTTTGGGTCTGCTTGGCCTCGGCCTTCTGATCACGATTCACGAATTTGGGCACCTGCTGGCAGCCGTCAGGGGTGGCGTATGCGTCGAGGCCTTTTCTGTAGGATGGGGTCCAGTAATCTGGAAAAAGACAATTCGTCAGATTGAATTTCGCCTGTCAGCAATTCCGCTTGGCGGCTATTGTAAAATGAAGGGCAGCGAATCACTGCAGGAAGCTATTCTAAATAAATCCTCAAGTATTCCAAAGGAAAATGGCAGCTTTTATTCGGCTAACTGGCTTACCCGCTGCATTATTCTTTTGGCCGGACCCGGAATGAACCTGCTTACTGCCCTGCTATTGTTTTGGGCTGTATTTTTTATTGGCATCCAGTACGAAACCTTTCCGAACAAGATTGCACTATCACCCGATAGCGATTCACCGGCTGCTGCTGCAGGCCTTCAGACCGGCGATATTATTACCCGGATCAACAACAAAGCGGTGACTGATTTTCAAGATCTACGCCAGCAGATTGCCGGACTGGCTACCAGCGAGGTTACAATATATTTTGAGCGCGATGGGCTCTCAAAATCAACACAGATTATTCCAAAGCTTGATAAGTCTACGGGCGCCGGAATCATCGGGGTATACCCATATATCGAGCCTGTTATCAATGATGAGCTTGCTGATATGGATAACGCCAGCTACTGGCAACAATCCGGCATAATGGCCGGTGACCGCCTGCAAGCGATTAACGGCACCAAAATCCAGCATGCAGTCGAATTCGAACAGATCTGGCAGGGCCTGAAAGAAGAAGACTTCCCGGTTGAAATGACTATCATGAGAAACCAAAGTGAAATCAGACTGTCGTTATCAGCCCCTCCGGAAAACGGTCAACAGGATTTGTTGTCATGGCAAACAATAGAAGGCAGATCGCCAGACAGAGGTTTTATTGAATCAGGATTACAGGCAGGCGCTGAAATATACAGGACTATTTCCATGTCAATTAAAGGCTTCATAATGCTTTTTCGTGGAGCCGATATTTCCAGGGCGGTCTCCGGCCCACTGGAAATCACCTACATGGTCGGTGCAGCTGCTACGAATGGCTTTTCTCGTGGAATAGTCTCTGGTATCACTGCGATATTCCACTTCCTCGGTCTTATATCGGTTGTCTTGGCCTTTATGAACCTGCTTCCAATCCCCGCCCTGGACGGAGGTCAGATTCTTTTCACCATGGTAGAAAGAATCTCACCATTTCCTTATTCGCCTGTAACAATAGTCAGATATCAGAATATCGGGGCGGCAGTGATCCTAGTGTTGCTAGTTTTTGCTGTAACCAGTGACTTATTTTTCTTGTTTAGGGGTTAACCATGCCAAAAAAAGGTAGTTTAATCGGTGCTTGGCTTTTTGCATTCTTTATATTTGCTGGTATTACAACAGCAAACGCCCAAAGCCTGGTCCTGAACACCAATCACCGTGATCATATTGTAAAAATTGTATACCACGAACACGCCAGACTTTATGTTAGCGCTTCACGGGATAATACAATACGGATATGGACCCCAGACAGCCTGAAGATCAAACAGGTGATACCAGTTACCAAGGGAAACATTGAGCACCTGGTTGCCAACCCCGGCAATGATACCGCCGCTGTGGTTATCCGACTGGAAGACGGCGCCTTTGAAATATTTACCATTGATATCAGCAGCGGCCGCGTGCTCTTTTCGATCCCGGTACAGGACAACCCGATTCACCTTTGTTTTTCACCCCAAGGTAGCTACCTGGCCTACTCAATGCCACAGATGAATAGCCTGTATATTCATGATACCAGAACTGGGCGTAGGATGAGCTATCTTAGAGATGTCGAAGGGATTATGAGCTATTTTACCTTTAGCCGTTCAGAAGCCAACATAATGACATACCAAACAAGTACCGGTGAATTAAGCTACTACGATGTACGCAGAGGAAACAATCTCTCGTATTCGGCTGCCGCGCCAAATCTGTCACACCTGACCATGCTTGGAACCCGCTATCTGGTAGGATACCGGGCAAATGAACTCTACGTGATTGATGCTGTAAATGGCCGCACCATTGCCAGCAGATCAACGACTTTCCCGGTAATAAGTATCATCACAGATACCCAAACCAATACAATCAGCACCATCAGCCGTAGCGGCAGCACTTCCCGTCTGGAAAGCTTTGTGTTTAACGGAACAGCCCTGTTAGCATCAGAACAACTTGACCAGGGAATACCGAAGGATATTCAAACAGCTACTTACCATGATGGAATTTTGATTACTGCTGACTCATCACATATTATCCGTCGACACGATAGATCCGAGAACAGCACCAGAACCTTTGCAGCTGCCAATATTCTGGCTGCCAGCAGCGCCGCAATTAACACTGATAGATTTCTGGCCTCTACTGATAATGGAATAGTTTCAATAAACACCATAATCTTTTCTGCCCTAACATCTACCAATAGTGGTTCACCAAAACCCGCTGCTGATGCATCCGCTGATACTGACGATGCAACTGCCGATACGTCCGAGGAAGCAGCAACAGAAATCAGCATTACCGATCGCCTGCGTACACCAAGAATATCAGATTCAAGCCTGTCCATGCTTGCAACAGGGTCCTTCTTTGCCTGGCCGAATGCATCCCAGCGGGACATGGCAGTATATTACTGGGATAATACTGATAGTGCCTTTTCCAATACCGGCATAATTACCGACAGCGCCGTGCGTGAAGCACGAGTTTTCAATGATGAATTATTAATATTAACTCAGCAGGGAAGCTTGATCCTGTATGACACAGAAACCTATCAGAAGAATTTTGAATTTAACAACATAGATATTTCTTCTGCGGTCCGAACCTCTGGGGCGATTATTGCAGGCAAAAGCAATTCCAGCCCCTCATCCTCTCCGCTTTTTATGATAAATCCTGAAACAATGGAAACCGTACCTGTTCAGGACAAGGCCCTGATAGTATACGAAATCGAATATGACCCGCAAAGAAATCTAATCTACACCCTTGCTCTGGTCGAAAGCCGCGGCAAAAATTCTACCGTTCTTCGAGTTCACCAAGCCTCCAGCCCATCAAGAAGCAGGGTCATCAAAAAGGTAGATGATGAAGAACTATCTGCCACCATGTTTTTTGAGCATGCCAGTGGCAGGCTTTACACTACCCTGGGCGAAAGAGGAATCGCCTACTGGGACGGATCAAGGTTTAACTCCATGGATAGCAGCAGCGAACCATTGGAACAAATTGGTGCCAACCAGGATATCGTCTGGGCGATTACCAACAACGGACTTATTGAATTCCGTGAAACAAACACCGGAAAATACCTGGGTGAAATGGCCCTGTTACACGATAATTCCTGGGTATTAATATCTTCCGAAGGGCAGTTCATGTCATCAGCCAACTTTGACCCCGAAACCTCTCTAAATATTCCGGGAATCAGGAATCCTGACAGAAACGACTATGAACGCTACCGCATAAAAACACAGACTTTTTAGTTAAATATTATGCACCAGGATTACTGGTAACAACCTTTACAGCCTCATCCACAGCCTTGGAAAGCTCTTGCTGATATTCAGGGTCCAGGGTCCCGCTGATTAGTCTACCCAATAAATTTACCCGATAGCGGGGGCTCACATTATTAAGCGCATAGGCAGCCATATCCAGCAAGCAATCTTCATTCAGATACTCACTATCAATGCTGTCGAGGCGGCTCTCTAGTTCCTGCAATACGAATTTTTCAGCTTCGTTCACCAGATCATCGGGATCGATATGCTCATATAAACGCATCAAATAGCCCCCATCATAGTATCATTAGTAGTCCGCATAGGACCACTCTTCAAATTTAGCATATTTGGGAATAAATGCAATCTTTACAGTGCCAATTGGACCGTTTCTTTGCTTGGCAACAATCAATTCTGTCTCAATATATGGAACACTTTCAGCATCATCTAGGGTGTCCCTCTCTCTGTGCAAAAATATTACCACATCAGCATCCTGTTCAATAGAACCGGATTCCCTGATATTGGCGAGGGTCGGCCGCTTACCTTCACTGTCACGGCTTACCTGACTTAACACAACAACGGGAATATCCAACTCTCTGGCCAGGGCCTTGAGTGATCGGGAAACCTCGGCAATCTGTTCATGCCTTGGTATACTGGTGTTTTCTGGCCTGATAAGGGTCAGGTAATCAATAAAGATAACATCAATACCCAATACCTGCTTCATTCGCCTGGCCTGTGCTCGTAAATCAAGCAAGGGCATATTGGGAACATCAGAAATCCATAACTCGGAATCATGTATACGGCTAGCCGCATCCATAAGTCCAGGAAAATCCTGAGGCCGCAGGGCTCCTTTGCGGATGCGGTTGGCGTTTACCCGTGCTTCCATGGAAATGATTCTTTGCAGAATGGCGTGCTTTGACATTTCCAGGGTAAAAAAACCGACCTTCACGCCCTCTTTCATTGACATCCGGTTTGCTAATGACAAGGCCAAGGATGTTTTCCCGATAGATGGCCTTGCCCCAATAATTATAAATTCTGAAGGCTGAAAACCGCTAAGCATATTATCAAGGTCAGCAAATCCGGAAGGGACACCGGTAAAGGGGTTATCTGATTTGTAACGCTCTTCTATCAGATCAATGGTACTTTTAACAATGTCGCCGGCGCGTTCATATTCATTTACCTGCCGATTTTCAGCAATGGCAAATAGCTGCTTTTCAAAATCCTCTAGCAGCTCATTGGTCTTTACGCCATGATCATAGGCTACCTGCGCAACACTGGATCCCATTACAATCAATTTTCGCCGAAGACTTTCCTGGTATATTATTTCAGCATAATATTCTATATGAGTAGAACTGGGCGTGGAATCAGTCAGACTGGCAAGGTAAGCACTGCCGCCTACCCTTTCCAACTCACCACGAGACCGCAAATCCTCGGTTAGCGTAATAAGATCGACAACCTCATTCCTGTTTGACAAGGAGATAATGGATTCAAAAATTTTGGTGTGCGCAGGACGATAAAAATCTGAAGGCCGGACCTTCTGCAAGGCACGGTCTATCGTATCACGGGGATTTAGCAACATGGCGCCGAGACATGCTGTCTCGGCGTCATTGTTATGAGGAGGAACCTTTCCGGCGAAATCCTCTGGATTATTCGGCATCAAGCGAATCCTGAGATTCGTTCTTCTCTTCGTCTTCTCCGACAGCGGCTTCGGTGGCTTCCGCGGACTCAGCTTTTTCTGATTCCTTGGCCACTGCTACTGGCGCTTGCGGTTCTTCTTCAACAGCAGAGCTGGTAACAGCAACAGTAATCTGAGCCACTTCACCGCCGTAAAGCTTGATGCCCACCTTGTAATTGCCAACGGCCTTGATGCTGTTGTCAGGAATATCAACCGCTTTTTTCTCGATTTCAATTCCGCTCTTGGCCAATTCAGCAACAATCATCGCAGCATTAACGGAACCAAAAAGCTTTCCGTTGCGGCCGGTTGTCATGCCGATCTGCAATGGGGCAGCTTCCAGTTTTTCTTTCAAGCTTAGCGCTGCCTGGCGCTTTTCTTCACGACGCTTCTCAATGGCGTCTTTTTTGGCATCAATTATTGCCAGGTTGGCCTTATTATATGGCATACCAAGCTTTCTTGGAAAAATAAAGTTACGTGCATAACCGTTCTTTACTTCCTTGATATCACCTTCTTCGCCAAGATTTGCTACATCAGCGTTCAAAATGACTTTCATTTGTCACTCCTTTTCCCATATCGTTATTCAAAAAACGTTCTCTCAGGTTCACAACTGTTTCAGCCACCCCAACCAATGGCATTAGCAGAACAATTGCGATGTTTACAAAAGGCACAAACATCAGCAGCAATATGCCACCAATCCAGAACAAGCGAACCCGTCCTGGTGGAACCTTTTTATTTACCAAAGACCCAATAAATGCCGCCCCGATAAATGTCAACATTACACCAAATACGGTAGTAATATTCCAGGCAACAATTCCTGGCAAGCCACCCATATTCAGCAACATCATCACACCGCCGACGAGAACTATCAACATAGTCCACCAAGGCAGTTGTAACTTGGCTAACCTGTTACGATCGCCGCCCAAACCTGAACCAAAATAATAGTTCAGAAGAAGCATTGCCGCAACAAAGCCGCCGATGCTTCGCATCAGCATTAACAAGACCTGATTGAACAACTGCTCAAAGGTAACAGTATCAACCAAACCCTGCTCTTGTAAAAACGAATAATGTCCTTCAATCACAGCGAGGAATAATTCGCTTTGTCTGACATACAGCAGCATTGGAACAATCACCATGGCGGATAACAAGATACCGCCAGCGAATTTCAACCACTCCTGTAATGGCTGCGATCTTTTCCCCAGCCAATTAATCATTGCCAGCCCGCCCAATACACCGGCAGGCAACAACAGATCCAGCATGATAAGTGTAGTATCTCCGCCCGGGACAGCAATCCGCATAATCTGGACACCCTTCCACAAAGCGATTACACCCAAACTTACCATGGCGGCATTCATAAACGATGCAAATCCGCGCTTGACAGCCAGTAATTGCACCGGTACTGCAAAAAACAGTAAAAATACACCTGTCTGATGCAGCACTGCCGAAATACCGCCGAGCAACAGCACTTCCAGCAATAGCATACGCCGCTGGTCGTTAGCCATATTTATTCAGCCTAACCCATCGGCAGAAGAGCCAGCTGGCGAGCCCGCTTGATTTCGCGGACCAGCAATCGCTGATTCTTGGCTGAAGTGCCGGTAATACGGCGTGGTAATATCTTGCCCTTTTCGGTCACAAAGCGTTTCAGGATTTCCGGGTGCTTGTAATCAATTACAAGATTCTGGGCCTTGATTTTATCAACCTTGCGGCGAAAAAACTTTCCACCACCAGGTCCGCCAGAACCACCACGTGGACCGCGGGAACCGCGGCCTTCATCGCGGTATCCGCTATCACGGTCTCTTTGATCATCATTTGGATTATATCTATCACTCATCTTTTTTTCTCCTGGAAAAATATAAATTGATTTGCTGATTCTCTGCTAGAATGGAACATCATCGTCAAAGCCGCCACTCGGTGAGTAATCGGCATAGGAACTGCCCGCATCAGAGCCAAAATTGGAACCGGCATTACCACCACCTCCAAATCCACCACCCTGACTACCGCCACCGCTACCGCCTCCGCCCAGTAACTGAACGTTATTGGCAAAAACTTCAACCTTGCTACGATTGTTTCCGGCATCATCCTGCCAGCGGTTTTGACGAAGTTCACCCTGGATTCCAACCTGCTTGCCTTTCACCAGATACTGTGAAATGGCCTCTCCTTGCTTGCCCATCAGGACAATATCAAAGAAATTAGCTTCATCAACCCAGGAATCACCCTGCTTGCGCCGGCGATTAATAGCGATGGAAAACTTGCAGATTGCGAAACCGGAAGCCGTCATGCGGAGTTCAGCATCACGAACCAGACGACCGACCAATACTACCGTATTTACATCGGCCATACTTTACTCGCCCTTTCTCACCACCAGATGGCGAAGCATTTCGCTCTGATAGCGCAACGCATCATCGATGCTGTTGGCAGCGGCAGGTTCTGCCGTAAATTCATACAGGTAATAATGACCCTGTGTTTGCTTATTGATCTCATAAGCAAGGGTCTTAACGCCCATATCTTCTTCTTTGCTTACTGCTACCTCAAGCTTTTTCAGCTCGGCCGCAGTTGTTTCCTTACCCTTCTGGAACAACTCGTCTTCGGGGCGGAAAACACACATCATTTCGTATGCCCGCATTGTATCCTCCTTGTGGACATTTATGACTGCCGATGATATTAATATAGATGTCTCGGCAGTAAAGAGGTCTAGGGAACATATCATAACGCGGACCCCGCTGTCAAGGCTCATAACTGGCAACAAGGAAACGGAATGAGCTACAAAATCAACTATGCAGACACTATATTCTTTTTAAACCAATGTATTAAACATCTGCAGCAAGGCTTTAACCTGGAAATTGATGCCGATTTTTTTCGCGACAAAATGCTTGAAGACATCCTTTTTATTGACGCTGGTTTAGCCAGGCTTTATTCCGGATTACGAAGCAACAATTATCTTATTTCACGCCAGGAGCACCTGCGTGATCTGCAACGCGCAATGATTCTCTTTATTGATTTCATTGATTCGATCATCGACCATAAATGCAGTTTTGCTCCCCACCTGGCACATGCAAGGGTTAAACTGAAAGCTTGCCGGCTGGAACAGGAAAAAAACCGCTCCGATATCAGCATGATCCTGACAGGCACCTCCATTGAGGACGAATGCGAGGACACAGTCAGCCAGGATGAATTCCGCTTTCTGCTGGAACAAGATTATCAGGATGATGATCAGGAATAAGCCTGCATTATTTCGATCGCGCGCCTTTCATCAATTACCTCCATATCCCTGGCATTCAACCATTCCGGGCGAACGTAACCCCATTTTGCCAAATACCGGCTTACAGCCGGATTCCTGACCTGGCGCAAATGATCGATATGATCATCTATAAAATCAGCGCGCTGACTACCATGCGACTCCATAATCGAATCAATAATATCTTTTTTGGGAATTCCGCCTGATGATAACACGCGAGCAGGATCAATCGGTATTCCATTCAGCATTTTCAGAATATATTCCTGTTTCTTG
>CAZDYA010000017.1:0-12806 GCA_964509515.1 uncultured Spirochaeta sp. | reverse complement strand
GAACATTGCAGCCATTCATGCGCAAAAAGCGACAGTATATGTCTGTAGCTGTATATCCTTCCGGATGTCCAACGTGAAGTCCGGCAGCGGAAGGGTAGGGAAACATGTCCAACACGTAGCGCCGCTTTTCCGGTGGAAAGGATTCATCTTCGGCAGCACGGAATGTCTTGTTTTCAAGCCAGTATTTTTGCCACTTGGCTTCTATTGATGAGAAGGGGTATGTTTTCATGCCGAAAATACTACCCGAGGCTGGGGGTCTGGTCAATTGTGGCTTGAAAGCGAACAGAGATAATATGCTTTCTTGCCATCCTGTCAATGATAAATCGGCCGCTTGGGGTTTCAATTAACTGATGGGGTGCCGGAATATGACCGATTAGCTCGGTCAGGTAACCACCAATTGTTTGTGAATCGTTGTTTTCATCAATTGCGGTATTGAAATACTCATTAAACTGATAAATGGGGATATCGGCGAAAACCTTGTACTCCGGTATTCCTTCCTTGTTCAGTGCGATTATTTTTTCGCCCAGTTTTTGCTCGTTTTCATCGTACAATTCGCCAAGCAATTCTTCGACCACATCCTCCATGGTTACAATGCCGGCTAGCCCACCGTATTCATCAAGGACGATAACCATGTTCAGGCTTTCTTTTTTTAGAGTGTGAAAAACATCCTGCACATTCCTGTTTTCGGAAACAAAGACTGGCTCCCGCATGATGGTTTTGACGGCAGTTTCCTGCTTGCCATGGCTCCAGGCGGTACTGGCATCACGGAATAGCACAACCCCAACGATGCGTTCCGGGTCTTTGTCATAGACCGGCAGTCGGGAGTAGCCGTGCTCGAGGCAGGTTGCAAATACACTGGAAATCAAGCTTTGTTTTTCGACACTGATCACGTGAGTGCGGTGGGTTAAAATGGCTGAGACTGGAACGTCATCAAAACGAAAGAGGCTTTTTACCATTCGCCCCTTAAAGCTTTCGATAACCCCGGCCATTTCGCCGTGGCGCACGGTCTGCAGAATATTTTCTAGCGTGATGGCTCTGGAAGAACTGCCGCCGCCAAGGCGGGAAATGGTGCGGCTGATTCCGCCGACAATAAAAACCAGCGGTCTGAATAACCAAGTCAGGGCATTAACGATATTGCAGGTATGCAGGACCCAGAATTCGTTGTTTAAAATAGCCAGCTGTTTTGGGGTGACTTCGCCGAAAACGAGTACGAAAAAGGTCAGCAGACCTGTAGAGATACTTAGCGCCCCACGGCCGAAAACCCTGGTTGTGATATCTGCCGCCAGGACTGAGGCGCCGATATTGGCTATGTTGTTGCCAATCAATATGGTAGTTAGCAGAATGTCGGGGCGCTCATTGAGCGCAGCAATCCGCTTGCCTCTGCCAGGATGCCGGGCCTTCAGTGCTTCAATCTGAGTGGTGGAAATGGAGGTGAACGCCGTCTCTGTCCCGGAAAAGAAAGCTGATAGCAACAAAAGGATTGCCAGGGCGGCAATGGAATACAGCATAATAATGCATCGTAGCGAAAACGCTACCGCCCAGCAAGGGCGGTAGAAAAAATATTATTCAACGCCTAAAACGTCCTTGAATGCTTTCTTGAAGGAATCCTTTGGCAATGCTCCGGCAGCCATCTGGGGTTGGTCATCTTTTGGGATAAACAAAATAGATGGAATGCTTTGTATCCCAAATGCCGCAGAAAGCTCCTGCTGTTCATCGGTGTTTACCTTGTATACATGAAGCTTGCCGCTATACTCTTCTGACAATTCTTCCAGAATGGGGGCCACCATCTTGCATGGGCCGCACCAATCGGCATAAAAATCGATAACAGCTGGCAGGTCACCTTTATAGCTCCATTCCTGGCTTTCATCGTAATTGAACACTTTTTCCTTAAAACTTTCGGTAGTCAAAACCTCGACCATAACAACCTTCCTTATATATAAAAATCTTTATATACATAATATACCAATGAAAGCTGTCAGAGTAAAGGGCTTTTTGTTAATCGGCCAATAATTCCGAGGTGCGGCGCAGCATTTCCCGGTAATCGTTTTCCCGCTCTTCCAGAACCGTCTTCAGATATTCCAGGTGGTTTAGTATTGAGCTTAGATACAGGTTTTCCCTGCGGCCGATGCTCTGTTCAAAATGGTCCATAAAATAATCACCAATGTTATCCATTTTATCCTGTATGCGGGGTTTTACCAGAAATTCCCAAAAACCAGGGGTTTTTTGCAGTAGCTCCAGGGGTGAGTTGTAGCCGGGAATGTTGGCTTCGGTGAATTCATCGTAAAGCAGGATCAACTTTTCAAGATAGGCGCGGTCGGCCATTTGTGCGTACAAATCGGATGCCCCTACCGAGTAAGCAATGAGCTTGCACTGATCATCGTTGAATTCTACTTCACTGGGGTCAAGTGACAAGATGGTGCAGGCTATGGCCTTGCGAACTATGCTCATGTGGATTGCTGGCATGTCTCTGTCAGGGCGGGAAAAGTAACGCTGAGCGAATTCTATGCTGCGCTGCTCATGCCCTTGGGTGTACTTCGCGCCGGTTCCGTTAGTATCATCGGCAGTCTGGATCAGGCCTACATCATGCATCAGCGCTGCCGCCAGACCGCTAAAGGCAGCTTCGGCAGAAATGTCGGCGCCGGCCAGAAAGGCTCCGTGAAACAGTCTTGCCACTGCCAGATAAACCGAGAGTGTATGTGGCAAGTCATGATAGCTTGTGGTGCTGCTACGGTAGCCAGGATAATCACCATGGAATAAAGCAACTATGTCGCCTTCGATGGTAGCCAAATCATTGTATGGGAATTTATCCTCATACATTTGCTGCAGATAGCTGCGGATTTCGGCAATGGTGTCTTCTTGTGTAAGAACAAAAAATCGGTCATAGACGGTGTTATTCTCGGACATCGAGTTCCTCCTGGGTGACAAGCCTGATGGTCGTATATCCGGCAGCCTGTAGGGCTTGGGTTAAAAAGCGCCTTCCATTTTTATCGGCAACTTGCAGTATTTCCTGAACGTAGCGATCTTTGGCAAGTTCCTCGCGTACAAAAGAGGCTGCCAGCTGAAGTTGAGCGGGTGAAACATTAGCATCGGGGTAGCGATAGGAATCGCTCTCTGGGTCTATCATGCGTATTTCCAGTATTTCAGGGGCAGGTATTTTTATTTCTATGCCAGGTCCTGCCGGGGTATCGAATTCCGTTATTTCTTTGGGCCAATCGTCTCCAAGTTCAAAGCCCGCAACCAAAACGTGAGAGAAAACCAGGAAGCGGGGTGAAGAGGAGTCGGCCGGAACCCCGGCCTGGGCAGCGACATTGTGCAAGGTCAGACAGCGCGCTTCTTGCGGTGTTAAAACCTGCGAAGCCGGTAGATTTGTGCTCCTTAACCGGCCCATGATGGTCTCAAGAGAGCACGCATCGTTTATGTATTCATGCGGGAATACTGATTTTACCACATATTCGGCAGTCACCATCCTAAATATATCACGGGCGCGCTCAAATAACAGGTTGGATTGGCTGGTTTTTTCCTGCCGGCTTATACTGACCTTGCCGAAGGACCAGGATGAGGGTCCATAGGCGATATATACCAGGGTGCCAAGGATTAAAATAACAATCAGTGCAGCTATCAGGATTTTATTTGTAAGGTAATTGCGGATGGCCCCCATTATTGCTGTGCCTCCCGCGGGTCATCGTTTGCCTCCCCAGTAGAGGAGGGCTTGGCTGTCACGAAACGGACATCGCCTGCCCCGGCCATAGCCAGCAGATTCCGGATTATGGACTTGGCGTTGTTTTCGGCCTGCTCAAGAATCCCTCTGTTGACCGCATCGGCCTGCGCCACCGCCTTGGCCCCGCTTATCTCATCGAAATATGTCAGCATCGAGACCGGTTTCCCCCTGCCTGCCGAAACATACTCTTCAATGCTGCTGTCATCGGCATCAACCGCTAGTACCCGGGCTTCCGGCAGGGCCGCATAGACTGCTCCCCCTCTGCGGTAGAGCCGAAAGCCGCTGTCTTTCAGATCAATGCCTGCAATCACCTTCATCCTGATCCCGAACAGCAGGTGCCGGTCGCGGGTGGGTATGCCAAGGATTTTGCTTTGTTCGCCAATGTAGATAATATCTCGGTACCAATGTTCTGCGGTCTGCAGCTGTATCATCTGCTTAAGCTGGTCTTCCATTTGAATAATGGATTGAGTGCTTGGTGTTTGCGCATACACCAGCCTGCGGGCCAGCATGGCACCGGCGAACAATGCAGCAAGCAAAGAGATTCCTATGGCTATATACAAGAAGCGGCGGGACTTGGTTCTGGTAGTCTCGGAGCCGCGTTTTTCCCTGGACACAAATATATATTAAACATAGGCGTGCCCGCCTGCAAGATTTATGTGTTATTTTTCCTGATATCGGTGTGGTCGGCATTTCACTTGCCGAAGCCTACCGCCCATGGTTATATTAAAATCCAATCAATACCCATAATCAAAACAGAAAAAGGACACAGCTATGGCAACACATGAATTTCAGACAGAGGTTTCGCATCTGCTTAACCTGATTATCCATTCCTTGTATTCCCACAAGGAAATATTTCTGCGGGAGCTGGTTTCCAACTCCTCAGACGCCCTTGATAAGCTAAAATATCTGACGCTGACCGATGATGCTTTCAAGGAAATGGTTTTCGAGCCGCGGATTGACGTGCGCTTTCGCGATCCAGCGGAGCTGGGGAATGAGAGTGAACCGCCAACGCTTACCATTGCGGATACCGGGATCGGGATGAATCAGGACGACCTGGTGGCCAATCTGGGGACCATTGCCCGCTCCGGGACCCGTGAATTCCTGGGCAAGCTATCCGGGGACTCCAAAAAGGATGCCAATCTGATTGGTCAGTTCGGGGTAGGTTTTTATTCAGCCTTCATGGTGGCCGATAAAGTTGAGGTTATCACCCGCAAGGCCGGCGAAGACAAGGCCTGGCGCTGGGTTTCGGACGGCAAGGGCAGTTTTGATATTGCGCCTGCCGAACGTGAAACCCAGGGGACTACGGTTACCCTGTTCTTGAATGATGAGGGCAAGGAGTTCGCCTCGCGCTGGCAAATCGAGCAGGTGGTAAAAAAATACAGCAATCACATCGCCTTTCCGATTTTTCTGACATATATAAAGAAAGAGTTCGACAAGGATGGCAAGGAAAAATCAGCCGCACCGCATACCGAGCAGATCAACTCGGCAGCAGCCCTGTGGAAGCGCTCAAAAAATGAGTTGGAAGAAAAGGACTACCACGAGTTTTATCAGACCATCGGGCATGACTCCGAAGAACCGCTGACCTATCTGCACACCCGGGCTGAGGGAACCATAGAGTTTACCACGCTGTTCTTTGTTCCCAAGCAGGCGCCCTTCGATATGTATCAGGTTGATTACCGCCCTGGGGTCAAGCTTTATGTTCGCCGAGTTTTTATTACGGACGACGAAAAAGAGCTTCTTCCCAGTTATTTGCGCTTTGTACGGGGAATTATTGACAGCGAGGATCTGCCTTTGAATGTCAGCCGTGAAATTCTTCAGCAGAACCGGGTAATGACCAATATCCGCAATTCTTCCGTCAAAAAACTGTTGGCGGAGTTCGAGCGCCTGGCAAAGGATGATGCCGAAAAATATACCCAATTTATTGAGCAGTACAACCGCCCCCTCAAGGAGGGCTTGTATCAGGATTTCACCAATCGTGATCAATTGCTGGAGCTGGTGCGTTTCCGCTCTACAACCCAGGAGGGCTGGGTCAGTCTGGCCGATTACAAGGAGCGCATGAAAGATGACCAGAAGGCCATCTATTATATTACCGGTTCCAGTGAATCTGTGCTGCGCGGCTCACCACTGCTTGAGGCATATAAAAAGAAAGATATTGAAGTCCTCATAATGGCAGATGATATCGATGAGCTGGTTATTCCTTCCATCGGGCGCTACAAGGATATTGAGCTAAAGGCCGTTAACCGCGCTGATGCCGGCGAGGACCTTAAGCAGGATGAGGATAAGGACAAGCAGAAATCAGCCGAGAGCGTGGTTGAAAAGATCAAAACTGCCCTTGGTGAGAGGGTCAAGGATGTGCGCGTCTCGGTGCGTTTGGCAGATTCTCCCAGCTGTATCGTCCTGGATGATGCCGACCCAAGTGTTCAGATGCAGCAGATCATGAAGGCCATGGGCCAGAAGGATATGCCGGAAATCAAGCCGATTCTGGAAATCAATCCTGATCATCCGATTGTTGGGCAGCTTAAGGGAATAGAAGACGAGGCTGTGATTCAGGACAGCGCGATTCTTTTGCTTGATCAGGCATTGCTTGTCGAGGGTGCAGAGTTGAAAAACCCTGTTGAATTCGTTCAGCGCCTGAATAGAATCATGCAGCAGGCGCTCAGTTAGACTGAATGGTTGGGATGCCAAGTTGTTTTGATAAAAAAAGATGGCCAGGGGCTACACTGGGAGGGGGTGCCCCTGGCCGATAGTGGGAGTAAGGCAGCCCAGGGTGGGCTGCTTACAATTTTAATATCGGGGTAAAGCCCCGCCACTTTAGCATTACTTTTCGATGATTGCTGCAAGTAGTGTAAAAAATTCGGGAAAGGTTACCGCGGCGGCTTCGGCGCCGCTGATACAGGTCTCTTGCTGGCCGTTCTCGTTGCTGTGAGCGATCAGGGCGGCTATGGCCAGGGCCATCACAACCCGATGATCATCATGTCCGTCCACTTCGGCGGCGTGCAGCCTGGATGGACGGATTATCAGCCCATCCGGCAATTCGCTGATATCAGCACCCATCTTTGATAGCTCCGCCGCCATGACGGCGATTCGGTCAGTTTCTTTCTCCCTGGCTTGCGGGACATTGACCAGGCGAACCTCTTCGCTGGCAGCACATGCGCAGGCGGCTAATGCCGGCAGAGCGTCTGGCATCGCATTCAGGTCGAATTCGCCGCCTCTCAGGCTCCCGGACGGGCAATAAGGGTGCCCTGGCCCGAAAACCGCTATCGACATAGGCTTCTCGTTTTCATATATCAGGGCCTTGCAGCCCATATCTAGCATAATATCCAGCACCCCTTTGTCACCCTGGCTGTCAGTCATGTCCAGGCCATCCAGCCGCAGGGCGCTGCCGGTCATGGCTGCTGCACAAAAAAAGAAGGTTGCCGAAGAAAAATCGGCTGGAATGTCCAGATCAAAGCTCTTGTACCTTTGTCCCGGCGGCACAATCCACCTGGACCAATCCTGTTGTTCCAGGTGGATGCCCTGTTTTTTCAGCCACGAGAGGGTGATTTCAACATAGGGCTGCTCGTTCAAGAGCGGAACATCAATGATTGTTGCTGCTTTCTCGCCGGCAATCAATGGCAGGGCCATCAGCAGGCTGGACAGGTATTGGCTAGTCTTGCATTCAATCGATGTGCGGCCACCGGTGATCGGCCCGGTAATGCGGAAAGGCGCGCAGCCCTCGGTTCCCAGGTATTCAATCCTCGCGCCAAGATCACGCAAGCTGTTTAGCAGGGGTGCGGCTGGCCTTGCCTGGATTTGCTTATCGCCTGTAAATTCCGTTGTTCCCTCTGCCAGGGCTGCCATGGCGGCTGCCAGATACAGGGTGGTGCCAGAGTTGCCGACATCTATAGGCGATTCGGGGGCGATCAGTTTTCCCGCAACTCCTTGTACTGTAATGCAATGCCTTGTTTCTTCAATCCTGGCGCCGAAGGCACGGCAGGCAGCGATGCAAGAACGTGTATCTGCTGAATACAGAGGTTGGCGAATTGTGCTTTGTCCATCTGCTAGCGAAGCAATTAGCAAAGCCCTGATTGTATGTGATTTTGAGCCTGGAATTGGAATTCTTCCGGCTATTTTTCCTGATCCTTGGCAGTAAGTCATGAGAGTTAGTATATTACAAAGATGAGCAACTTTACCATACAACAGACAGAAACCAGTCCTGGCGCGTTCTATATTGAAAGCCAGGACGACCCACGTGCCGGTGTTCTCGACTACCGTGTTAAGGAAGAAACCCTGATTATTGATCATGTCGGCGCCAGCAATGAGCTGCGCGGGACAGGCGCGGCCAGGCAATTGGTAGATCACGCTATCAAGTGGGCTATCGGGCAGGGTTACGCTGTGCGGTCCAAATGCAGCTACGGGCGGCACGTTCTGGAAAAACATTATCCTCATCTATTGGAAGACTGAATTTTCATTGACACCCGGCTCATGAAATTCTAATATACGGCGTCTGCTCTGACCTATAGTGTTTGAGATGTATGCAAGAATACTAAGGAGAATGTGATTTTTATGGCTGCCAAAAAATTTGTTTATTTTTTTGACGAGGGGAATAAAGACCTCAAGGAATTGCTGGGTGGCAAGGGTGCCAACCTGTGCGAAATGACCGTGTTGGGACTGCCTGTTCCTCCCGGATTCACCATTACCACCGAGGTTTGTGGTTTGTATTACGAAAACAACAAGCAGCATCCCGAAGGTCTTAAGGAACAGGTGGCTGAACACCTGCAGAGGCTTGAATCCGAGATGGGCAAGAAGCTTGGTGACGAAAACGATCCATTGCTGGTATCCGTACGTAGCGGTGCGGCTCAGTCCATGCCCGGGATGATGGATACTATTCTAAACCTTGGACTGACTGACAAGTCGGTTTTGGGACTTGCTCAAAAAACCGGCAACGAACGCTTTGCCTGGGATGCCTACCGACGCTTTATTCAGATGTTTGGAAACGTAGTTATGGGCATCAAGGGCTCCAATTTTGAGCATGAGCTAGAAAAAATCAAGGAAGCCAAGGGCGTAGAGGTAGACACTGCCCTGGATGCTGCGGATCTGCAGCGGGTAGTTGAAGGCTACAAGCGGGTTATTCAGGAAATCAAGAATGATTCCTTTCCCCAGGATCCTCATCAGCAGCTGTGGATGGCCATTGATGCTGTTTTTGGCTCATGGAATAATGACCGGGCCATTCTGTACCGTCGCTTGAACGATATCCACGGCCTTATGGGCACAGCTGTTAACGTTCAGAGTATGGTTTTTGGCAACATGGGTGATACTTCTGGCACTGGAGTTGCATTTTCACGCAACCCATCCAATGGTGAAAACATTTTCTACGGCGAATTTCTTATGAATGCTCAGGGTGAGGATGTCGTTGCCGGTATTCGCACCCCCAATGTTATCAGCGAGTTGGCCGATGTTCTGCCGGTAGCCTATAAGGAGCTGGTCGATATCAAGGACAAGCTTGAACAGCACTACAAAGACATGCAGGACATGGAATTTACCATTCAGGAAGGCAAACTCTACTTTTTGCAGACCAGAAATGGCAAGCGCACAGCCGCCGCAGCGGTAAAGATTGCTGTCGACATGGTGCGCGAGGGCTTGATTGACCAGAAAACAGCGGTTCTACGTGTTGAGCCCAATCAGCTTGATCAGCTTTTGCATAAGACCCTGGATCCAAAATCCGTTGCCAAAGCCAAAAAACTGGCTACGGGCTTACCTGCCAGTCCGGGGGCAGCTGTTGGTACAGTAATTTTTGATAGTGAAGAAGCAGCGGTGCAGGCCGAGAAAGGTAAAAAGGTGATTTTGGTTCGCACCGAAACATCGCCCGAAGACCTGATAGGCATGCACGCCGCCATGGGTATCCTGACGGCCCGCGGCGGTATGACCAGTCATGCGGCAGTAGTTGCCCGCGGAATGGGCAAGTGCTGTGTTGCCGGGTGTAGCGATATACATGTTCATGAGGCCAAGAAGGAATTTGTTACCAGAGAAGGAGTCATCGTCAAAGAAGGACAGATGATTTCCCTCGATGGAACCGAAGGCATTGTATATGCCGGTCAGCTTGATGTAGTTGATCCCGATTTAAGCGGTGATTTTGGTAATCTGATGGAGTGGGCTGATTCTTATCGCCAGCTCAAGGTCCGAACCAACGCCGATGCCCCGGAAGACGCTCAGGTAGCCAAGAACTTTGGCGCCGAGGGTATTGGCCTGTGCCGTACCGAACATATGTTCTTTGCCGAGGATCGCATTACCTCCATGCGGGAAATGATTGTTGCCAGAACTGAGGAGCAAAGGCGCAAGGCCCTGGCCAAACTGTTGCCAATGCAGCGCGAGGATTTTATTGGTCTATTCAAGGTTATGAACGGTTTTCCGGTTACCATCCGCTTGCTTGATCCGCCTTTGCACGAGTTTTTGCCGCGCGAGAAGGCCGAAAAGAAGCGCCTTGCCAAGCAGATCGGTATCAAGGTTTCACAGCTTGATGAGATTACCGAAGATTTGCACGAGCAGAACCCGATGTTGGGTCATCGCGGGTGTCGCCTGGCGGTAACCTATCCGGAAATTCTGGAAATGCAGGTGCGCGCCATCATCGAAGCCGCAATTGAGGTCAGCAAGGAAGGTTCGCCGATCAAGCCTGAAATCATGATCCCGCTTGTAGGTATTCAGGAAGAATTGAAGCAGCTAAAAGAGCTGACCGAAAAGGTTATAGAAGAAGTCTTTCAGGAAAAGGGAACCAAAATTGAGTACATTATCGGTACCATGATCGAGGTTCCTCGCGCGGCTCTGCTAGCCGATAAAATTGCCGAAGAGGCTGAATTCTTCAGTTTTGGTACAAATGACCTTACCCAGATGACCTTCGGTTTTTCCCGCGATGATGTTGTCAGTTTTGTGCCTGAGTATATCCGCAAGGGGATTCTGGAAAAGGATCCTTTCCAGGTGCTGGACCGAAATGGTGTTGGCCAGCTGGTACAGATGGCGGTTGAAAAGGGGCGTCAAAAGCGGCCTGAAATCAAGCTTGGTATCTGCGGAGAACATGGCGGAGAGCCATCTTCGGTTGAATTTTGCCACCAGGTTGGCCTTGATTATGTGTCTTGCAGTCCTTTCCGGGTTCCGATCGCACGTTTGGCCGCGGCTCACGCCGTACTCAAGGCTCAGAAGTAAAGTTTTTTCTGACAACAACTTATCATGTTGATGTTGGCCGCCCGGCATGCGCCGGGCGGCCTTTTTTTACAAGTCCTTCCCAAAAAAAGAAAAAAATTACAAAAAAATGCTTGACAGCGTGCTGATATGTGATAATGTACAAGTAAGGACTGGTTCAGTCCTTACCGATTTTTTACTGAATTGGTTATTACAACTCATATCAAGGGGGCGAGTATGCTATATCAGTATTTTCCGGTTCGAACCAGAGCCAGAAATATGTTTGTCGACGACCAGCAGGTTATTGATGAACACTGTGCCTTGCCAGCAAACGTCAAGATAGACAAAAAAATTATTCCCGTTAACATCGATCTTCCAAATATCACTACCGGGAATCCTCAGACGATAGATGCCAAAATTGCGGCCGAGGTACTTACGGTTCCAGGCAATAAGCAATGGATGGTCTTTGTAAACGGCTTTTCTTCCAGTATTGCGCTATGGGCTTATCAGCGAAAATATTTCCTGGAAAACGGCTGGAACCTTGTGTGCTACGACCAGATCGGTCAGGGTGAATCCTCTCGCCCGCAGGATGTTGTTTATTCCATGCAGGGCCACGCCGAAAGCCTTGATGCCTTGCTCACTGCTCTTAAGATCAAGGATTTTGTCCTTTTTGGTTTGAGTGCCGGCGGCATGATTACTCAGGAATATGCCATCCGTTACCCTGAAAAGGCCAGGGCCATAGTTCTTGCCTCTACCAGCTATGCCTGCAAGGGTAAGCTGAAGCTGCTGCTAGATACCTTCGAAAATATCCTCACCTCAGCCTTGCCTGACCAGGATAAGTTGCAGCTGTTTTATCAGGTGCTTGTATCCAATATCTTTTCCGGCAGCTTTGTAGATTCCTTCCAGAATTATATGGCCGAGTTGATTCATGCCAATGTTACCCGTAATACCATTCCAGGTCTGCTTGGGGCGGTAAAGGGTTTGCAGGGTTTTGACCGCCGTGATGATCTGGCCAATATCAAAGTGCCGACCGTTATTGTTGGCGGCGAGTATGACGCCCTCTTTTCGCTTACCGATCTTGAGCACATGAATAGCGTAATTCCCAACTCGCGACGGGTAATTCTTTTGGGGGAAACATCTTCGCATGCCTTGGTGGTGGAAATGTTTGAGGATTTGAACGAGGCTGTATTGCATGAGCTGCAGCGTATTCACGTTGGCAGCGGCAATCATTTTCCGGTTGGGGTGGAAAACACCTTTGCTGCTACAGCCGTTCCCGAGCACCTCAGCCTGAGCCTCAACTTTTAACAGGAGAGCATTATGAGCAACAGACGATGGAAAGATGAATACGACAGAAAATGCATTAGCGTAGATCAGCTAATAAACGATATCCCTTCGGGCACGGTAATCGGCACCCCGGTTATACCCATGACCCCGCAGTCGTTTATGGCCAATCTGCACAAGCTGCCAGCTGACGTCAAAGATGTTGAGCTATATACGATTCTAAACCCGGTTCCACAGAAATTTTGCATGGAGCCTGAATTCGAAGGCCGTATCCGCAACAACTGCTGGTTCTATGGCGGCGGCGACCGGGCTTCGGCCGAAAGCGGGCTGGATATAGTCAGCTATGTTCCCAACAACGCCCACCAGGCCATTGCCGACCTGGTTAATTACAAAAAGATTAACCTGTTTATTGGTAGCGCCAGCCCCATGGATGAACATGGCTATCTGACGCTTTCCTGCTCGGCCTTTATTGAGCAGGATTTGATTGATGCCGCCGACCGGGTTGTGCTGGAGGTTAATCCCAAAGCACCCCGCACATTCGGTGATGCCCCGATTCATATCAGCAAGATTGATGCCATTATCGAGGTGGATCATGATCTTCCTCGTGAGACCATCATTGAGCCGACCGAAATCGAACAGCAGATTGGCGGTTATG
>CAZDYA010000016.1:0-12985 GCA_964509515.1 uncultured Spirochaeta sp. | reverse complement strand
CTTGTTGGGAGACGAGCTTCGCTTTGCTGCCTCATACTCATCCATGGAGGCCATCGGCGGCGACTTGTATGATATTAGCCGGATTGGTCAGACGACCTTTGGGTTTTTTATTGCGGATGTCTCCGGGCATGGAATTCCTGCGGCCTTGATTACCATGTTGGCCAAGGTTTCTTTTACGACCTACAGCCATTGGGATATACCGACCGGCGAAACCTGTACCAGCGTGAATGATGCCATTTTCCGCATGATTGGTGACCTTGATCATTATCTTACTGCCTACTTTGGCAAGCTTGATTTGCAGACAGGCATTTTTGAATATACCAACTGCGGTCACCACCCGGCGATGGTAATCCGCGAGAAGGATGGTAGCATAGAAGAGTTGGACACTAGCGGTTTTCTGATTGGGGCTTTTGCCGATGGGATGTATGAGACCAAGTCAATCCAGCTGGAAGAGGGCGACCGTATTCTGCTATTTACCGACGGCATTGTTGAGGCCCGCAATGAAGACGGCGATTTTTTTGGTAACGATCGTCTTTATGATTATATCAAGCAGAATCTTGATTGTGTGCCGGGGGATTTTGTTGATGGGCTAATTGGTAATGTTGATGCCTATTGCGGATCCCGGCCTGCGGATGATGACCGGGCGGTGTTGTACATCCAGTTTCTTTCGACGGTTGATGACCCGGACAATGAACGCAAGGTTGCAGACGCCTTGATAATAGAGAAAAAGTCTACACCTGGCAGCGCATCTGTTCAAAAAAAGTACCAGAAGGGAATTGATTTGCTTCAGGAGAACCGCCTGCAGGAAGCTCTGGATTTCTTTAAGTCCAGGTTGAAGAAGGAGCCCGAAAATCCCAAGCTGCTGAATTATCTAAGTGCTACCTATTATGCCAAGGGTGACTTTCCAGAGGCTTACAGGGTGTTAGAGACCATGCTGGAGCTGGGGCATGATACCAAGGCGGTGCGCAAGAACATGGAAAAGGTTCGCCAGCAGCTTGATTCAATTATTTAATGCTCAGTGTTTCGTATACTTCGTCTTGAACCAGATGAGGATAGCGCTCAAAGTGCCAAATTTTCTCCAGATAGTATTGTACCAGCCGATCTGCCGGATTCTGGTCAGCAATTGATTGAAGAATTTCCTTGGCGATGCTGAACTCCTTGCGAAAATATGCCAGCAGGGCCTGTTCGAAGGCTTCGCGCGATACCAGTTTGGTTCGGGTGTTTTCGTCTTCTGTGGAAAAGACCTCGAATATGTTGATAGCTTCGGTCTTGCCCTTTAGCCGGAGCTTCCCCAATAGGCGATAATTCCCGGCGGCCTGATCACCCAGATGAATAAATGTCGGGCTGGAAATAAGAATGCTGGTATGGAAATAGGCGTTGGCTCCCTTGATGCGGCTGGCCATGTTGACAGCATCAGATACAACGGTGCTCTCGGTACGCTTGCGTTCGCCAATTATTCCCAGAGCAGCCTCTCCGCTATGAATGCCTATGCCAACCCTTATTGGCAGGGAGCTTTCCGATAGCTCACTTTCCAGAAGCGGGCGCGTTGCATTGATGATCTCAATGCTGGCAGCGTAGGCGCCTTCCGGATTACTTGTAAAAAGGACCATTACGTCAGTGCCGACACATTTGTCGATGAAGCCGCCTTGTTGCTGGACGGCGTTGTTGATGATTTCGATGTAGTCGTCCAGAAAATCAATTTTTTGGCCATCTTCCATGTTTCTATAGGCTTCCTGGCCCTCGACCAGGCCGACGAACATTACGGTGATTTCATCAATGACATGGTCGCCAAGGCGCAGTTCAACAATATCTGTTTTTTTAAGCTTGTCGATAAACTGCGATGGGACAAAGCGCTCGTAGCTGCTGTTGGTTTGCTGATATTCCAGTTGAACGGCCCGGTTTTTCTTGATGTGATCGGCTACCCGGCCGGCCAGCATAACGGCCTGCAAAGAGAAGAAAAGCATGGTGCCGGTATGCAGCATGTATACTGATCGGAGAAGTCCCAGGGAGACCATGATATCGTGTATACCAAAACTGAACAAAATGAGCAGGCCCGCCCCGATATAGCGGGAAAAGGCCTCTTTAGCAAGAATGGCCCTGATTATCTTGAAAAGCAGGTAACAGCCAATCAGGGCAAAATTCAGCATGATGATGTTGTTCTGGGCAGAGAAGATGTATGGTTCGGACAGAAATACGATGGTCGCCAGGATGGCAGCATCAACTGTCAAGGTGATTTTTTCCGTACGACCAAAACGATGGGGATATAACGCCGTCAGGAATAGAAAGAACAGGTAGGGCGTAAAAATCAGGGTTAGATAATCGGCCAGCACATACCATTCCCATTTTACCTGGCTGGTAATGATAAAAAGCACTTCCGAGCAGTCAGTGAAAAGTCGGATAAAGATTGCCAGCGAAAAAAGTGCAAACCAGAAAAGCTCTGTCCGTGAGCGGTTGGCCAGGAAGAGCAAAAAATGGTAGAGCACAATCATCAGTAGCACACCGATGGCCAGTATTTCTATGGTGGCGTTTGAGTAGACAAGGTTGCGGATTTTCCTGGTGCGGCCTATTTCGATTCGTTCGCGAATGCCGCCGCGGCTATGGTGGAAATTCGAAGCGTGGATGACCAGTTCAATTTGTTTGTCCTGAGGGTGAACAATCAGCAGGGTGCGATTGTAGCCCGGGATGGAATCCTCGCGGTGCATTCCGGGCTTGCCGGATTCCAGCATGAGCTTTCCATTTACATAAACACGCGAGGCAGTGCCAATTTTCCATATTCGCATTGCCAGTGCTTCGTCATCCGGGGTCTTGATTACGGTTCTGAAGGTTGCGTAGCCCTGCCCCGGGACTGACTTTCCATCGATATTGTACTTTGTCCAGGAAGAAGGCAGGTTAACGATGGTATCTGCTTCATTATTAAACTCGCCGGGCATAATAAATCGGTTCCAGTAGAATTCCCAGCCATCGTGGATGGCAATGCTTTGGTAGGCATCCAGCATGCCATTGTCGATCATGTGGACCCCGGGTGAATTGGCAGTAGTTGAATACAGGGTGGTCTGACTGCTGCTACAGGCGCTGGCCATAAAGGCCAACAGGATAATGATGCAGGCCGCTATAGTGCGGAGGCGGTAATCACGCATACAGGCCCTCCAGCCCACCATGGGCACTGCTGTTTTCTGACAGATAGTAGCTTGCCATTTCATCGTCAGGGTTTTCTTCCAGGACAGCGGAAAACAAGGCTTCGGCCTCCTGTGGATTGAAATCAGCAAGTTGTTGCAGGGCTTTTTCGAAGGTGTATTTTGTTTCCAGCTTTTTGATCTGGTGATTTGGCATGAAACTGTAGATCATCTCGTATACCATGCGCGCTTCTTTGTTATTGAACCTGAAACTGCCCAGCATTCGGGATGAGAGCCGGCTAATTTCGCCGCATTGTTCCATGCAATCCTGGTCGCACAGGATTTTTGAGCCGGTATGCTTGCTGAGGGTTTCCAGGGCGGTGGATCTTTCAATGACTGAGCCGATGCTTGTCAGTTGTAGTCGTTCGGTGCTGCCGACCGCGCTGATGATTGCCTCGCCCCAGGAAAGACCAATGCCGGCATTGATCAGAGGAAGGCCCTTGCTCTCTCGCTCGATGTTTAGTTGGGTCAGGGAGCGTTGAATTTTGATAGCTGCATCCAGCCCTGATGGGGCAGTTTTAAAAATTGCCCTGATCTGATCACCTGCAAAGCCGGTAATAAAGCCTTCGCTGGTTCGAATAATTGGAGCGGCAGTTTGCAAGAAGGTGTTGATGAAATTGAAGGTTTCGCTGGCGCTTAGTGATTCAGAGATGGGGGTAAATCGCCGTACGTCCAGAATCATGGCACATACTTCCTGCCGGCGGTAATCGCCGGGCATAATATCGTTGATGCTATCCTTTTTAAGGATTTCAGCCAGATCATCCGGGACAAAGCGGCTGTAGAT
The DNA here is from genome assembly GCA_964509515.1 of uncultured Spirochaeta sp. Taxonomy (GTDB): domain Bacteria; phylum Spirochaetota; class Spirochaetia; order DSM-27196; family DSM-8902; genus Spirochaeta_B. Next base: position 9,028 of record CAZDYA010000016.1, on the reverse strand, counting down.
GGCATTTATCTGCGCTAGTCGGCGTGTAAGCAGGGTGGTGGTTTTGACATTTATTGTATAGCGTCTCGTTAACAGGTTGGTTTGGAACAGCACAAAGACCAAGGCCCCAACATTTAATAGCCTGCCGGTTTGTACCAGGCCGCGGCTGAATGCAATGTCGTGGATGACAGCGGCGAACATCACCAGGCTTCCCAAAATCAGAATCCAGGCGCGATCACGCTGTCTGATAATCGCCATGATGATTACAACATGTACATAGATACCGTAAATGACGGCAACGGCCTGGGGGATAGACAGGGTTCGGGCAAAAATGCTTGCCGGTGTTACCAGACAAAAGACGGCATAAATCATGGCAAACCAGAACAGGACGCGGCCGACTTCTGGTCTTGATTCGCGAGGAAAGAGGCTGTGTATAAAATTATTAAAGGTTAGCAATTGCATGGGAATCATGATGTGCCAGATGGCGAATTTTAGTCGCCATGGGACGGGGTGCATAACGATCGACATCATTTCTTGTCCCATGATTATCTGACGGAAAAGTAGACAGAAAACAAACAGGGCAAAGTAAAGGTTCTCTTTATAGCTTCTGTCGAGGATGAATAAAATCATGAAGTAAACAAAAAGAAACAGGAAGGCTCCGTTGATCAGCATTAAAAAGAAATTGTTGTAAAAAAAGCTGATTTCAAAGGGGCGGCGGCTGCTTAGGGTGGGGGACTGGGTAATTGATGCCCGGTAATCATGGAAATTGGCGTATTCAATGACGATTTCAATGCGCGAATCCACCGGTGTTATTTCGAAAAATTCTATCAGGTATTGAGGTTTGGTGGCACGGCGGGTTTTGCCAATACGTCCGGCCGAACCTCGCAGCTCGCCGTTTATCCATATCCGCCACGCTCCGGGTATGTCGGGGATTCGCAAGAAATATGTATTATTGGCTGACTGTGATTCATTTGAATCAAAGAATATACTGGCCCTCAAGGTCCCGTAGCCATAACGTTCTATTTGGGGGCAGTTGCTTGCTGATTGGGATGGCGTGTGGGGGATGGAAATCAGGCACGGACGCAATGCCTGGATGTTCATGGCATCGGTATAAAGAAAACTTCCCCAGTAAAGCTCCCATTCTCCCTTTAGACTAACAGAAAGTGGCTGGTCATGTTGAGGAAGGTGAATTTGACCGCCTGTAAGTAATTGGGGTCCCTGGTTTTCCGCGGCAAGCGTTGAAGTGGCAAGAAGCCCGGTGCCCAACAGGAATGTGATCAGCAAAAAGCGTTTTTTGGTTGCATTGGAAAACATCTGGTAAAACTGTAATCGTTTTCATGCCCGACTGCAAACGTTTTTTTGCGGCGGATGCCGCCGTGTAGGCTGGGCGCTGCCGTTGCGGCCTACGCTACGGGCTACGCAGCAGCCGCCAGCCAGCGGCCCACGCTACGGCCGCGGCCGGGCTAGTCGGCAGGGAAGCGGATGACCCAGGTGACGCCGGCCCCGCTGAATAGCTCGCATTCAGCACCCAGCTGGTCTGTCAGCGCGCCGATCAGGGTCATGCCCAAGGATACCCCGTGCGGCATGTCCAGGTAGTTAACCGGGGTATCTACCTGCTCACGGCCTTCATGTCCCAATATTCCGTTTCCGTCGTCACTGATCGTCAGGGTTTTTAGGTCCTGGTCCTCTTGCAGTGATATTTTGATGACACCATGGTTGTTATTGTTAAAGGCATGCTTCAGGCTGTTGGAAACCGTTTCGTTGATGATCAGGCCAAAGGGGATTGCCTTGTCGATTATCAGGGTGCTTTCGGGGTTAATATCAATTTCTATATCAATACGCGTACCAGGATTGGCGTAGGCAGAGCGAAGGCTGTCCATCAGGTTTTCGCAGTATTTTCTTACCGGAATGGCTGATAATAATTCGCTGTTGTATAGATGCTGGTGAATCAAAGCCATGGAGTGGATACGGGTTATGCAGTCATCAAAAACCGCCTTGTTTTGAGGGTCAGGAATCATGCTGCCTTGCAGGGAAAGGATGCTGGAGATAATCTGCAGGTTGTTTTTGGTGCGATGATGAATTTCCTTCAGCAAGATGTCTTTTTCCTTCAGGGAATCGGCGACCTTGCCCTCGGCTATTCTTTTGGTAGATAAAACCCTGTTGATGGTCTTGCTGATACGCCGGAATTCTGTCAAATATGGCTCCCCTGGATTGAGCGGCAAGCCGTTGTGCAATGCTTTCTCCAGGTCGGCAGAGAACATGGTCAGCGCACAAGAAATACGACTGCTGAACCAGCGGCTAAGGATCAAGGCTGCCATACTTACCAAGGCCAGAATAATCAATGCCTGGACGATGGCCTTGCGGAAATGTTGGGCCATCTCTTGCTGGCGGATAATGGTCGCTTCATTGATATCGTTCTGGTAATAACCTGCTCCAACAATCCAATCGAACTCGGGAATCAAGGCAACGTAGCTGGTTTTGGGACTGAATACCGGATCATTCAGTTTTGGCCAGGGGTAACTGACAAAGCTGCCTTCCGGGTTTTCCCGGGCGGCTTTCATGATGGCAGATACAGTTTCGCCGGTTGGGTCGGTGGTTTGAGCAGATGTGATGATGGTGCCGTCCAGGTGCAGTATGAAGACATAGCCCTCTTCGCCATAGCGGATGTTGGCAATCAGCTCGATCATTTTTTGCTTGGTCTCTTCCAGACTGATCTGCCCCTTGCTCTTGCTGTAGGCGATTTCGTAGTTAACAAAATTCAAAAGATTTTCAATTTCCCGTTTGGCAACCTCTTGTTCGTAGTGAACTATGGTATTTTGAATTCGCTCAGTATCCTGCTTGAAGCGCTGCCAGTCGCGTAATAGCCAGGCTCCACCACTACTGATAATGGTAAAGGCAATGAGTGGCACGATAGTCATAAAAACCATTCGGTTGATGGATTTTCCTACTGGCATAGCATATCAAGTATAGTGCATTTTGGTGGCTTGATGCACGTCTGAATTGGCAATCTTGAAAAAAGATAAGGACTGGCATAGCATGCCGCATGAGCGATTTTCAAAACAAGTCTAACATCAAGCCGGGCAGGTTTTCCTTCAAGAGCCATGACGGGCTTGAAATTTCCTGCATCTACCGTGAGGGCTCAGCTGACTGGGCCTTGCTGATTCTGCATGGCTGGACAGCCGAGGCCTCGGTAATGGAGGGGATAGAGCAGGCTTTACCCGATGTGCCTGTCTTTCGTTGGGATGCTCGCAGTCACGGCAAGAGCGGGGTTGACGCTGCAGCGACGGTTTCGGCCATGGCCAAGGATTTAAGGTTTTTTCTGGACAATGTCTATGATCTGGGTTTGCCATTGTGCGTGATGGGGCATTCGATGGGTGCGTTAACCCTTTGGGAATGCATCGCCCAGTCAGGGACGGGTGGTATTGCCGGTGCGATATTTGTTGATCAGTCGCCCAAGTTGCTCACCGATCAGGAATGGGAGCTTGGAATCTACGGGGATTATCCGGCCGAAAAAAATGCTGACATGCGCGCCGAGTTTTTGCGCGATCTTGGTGAGGGGGTTATTCTGCTGGGGGCTTCCGGTTTGAATGATAAATACAACGAGCTATTTGTGCGTCATCGGGAAACCTTTATGAAAAGAAAGCGTCGGTTTACCTCACCCCAAGCCCTTAGCCTGGTTAATATCTGGGATAGTTTGATTGCGGCCGATTATCGGGATGTGTTGCCAAAAATAAATGTGCCATGCTTGCTGATCTATGGTGATCAGAGCCAGTATTACCTGAAAGAGACTGGCGATTATGTTGCATCGCATATTCCTGATGCTCAGCTGTTGCGCTTGCCGTTGGGGGATCATTCCCCATTTATGCAGGAGATGGACGCCTTCTGCACGGCGGTATACGATTTTGGCAAGACTTTACGATAGGAGAGGCTTATGGAAGGGCAAGGTCTGAATCAATCCGGGCATTTGAATGTGCTTTGGACCAGTGACAATGTTGTTACTGCCGAAAAAATGGTGTTTATGTATACCAAAAATGCCATGAAATATGGCTGGTGGGACAGCATTACCCTGATCGTTTGGGGGGCGGCAACAGCCTTGGCGGCAACCAGTCAGCAGGTGCAGGCCTTGATTGCCGAGGCTCAAGAAGCCGGCGTCAAGGTATCGGCCTGCAAGGCATGTGCCGACCAGCTGGCGGCTACTGATCAGCTGGAATCCATGGGGGTTGAGGTAAAGTACTGGGGACCTCCGCTGACGGAGATACTTAAAAGCGGGGCACATCTGCTATCAGTCTAGCTTTCTGGTTGCTTTCTTTGGCCTAACGGAACAGGGGGTCAAGCCCCAGGGTTCCGACCAGGCTGTTCAGATAATCCTTTTGCTTATAGCGATCCAGATCTTGTTGGGCCTTCTTCAGGCGGCTCTTCATTTCCTGTTGAAGCTCTTTTTCCAGGTTATGACTGTGGGCCAGAAAACCGTTCAGATAGGTTATGTGGTGTTCACAGTGGCTAATATGCTGTTCCTGCTGCCTGCGCAATCGTTCGGCATACCACTCCGATCTGATGACATAGTCGCGGGTAAAGAGGCTGCGGATTTCCGGGTTATGCACGGTTTTCCCCTCATAGCTACCTTCGGCCATGATATGCAGCAGGGCTTTAAGCGGCGGTATGGCGGCCTCGACCGAACCATCGGCCAGATAAGCCCTGGCGACCTTCTGTTGCGCCTCGACGATGTTTTCGATGCCGTCGACAAAGTCCTCAAGGCTTTGCAGTTCAGGCCTTAACATTTCCTTGTGGAAAATGGTCTCGGGATGATCAAATACCCTCCCGAAATAGGCATTGCAGAATTCATGGGTGATGCGGTAGCCCAAGCGGCTGGCTGGAACCAGTCTTCCCTGATATTCAAAGTCTTCGATCGGTTCAAGATAGCCAAGGGAAATGAGTCTTTGAGGATCCAGTTCCTGGGGACTCATGCGGCACCACAGTTCCGGAATAAGCAGGCTCACATCGTGGTCAATCCGGAAGCGGCGCCCGATGTAACCGGCGGCTGTTGTGTAGGCGTTGTAGCCTGTAAGAATGTAGCTTAGCAGGGCATTGTTCAGGTCGCTGGTCGCCACCAGGGCGTTAAAAGGGGCCTTGGTAAGGGCGCCTTCGGTGCCGGCGCCGGTGGTTGACGGGCTTTTCCCGGTCAAACTGGCAACAAAATCCATAAACAGCTCGGGCAGTTCCTGATAGTGGATGGGATTGTAAACCGCCAGGGGCCGGATGCCTGATTCAGGATCGGCCGGATTATTGCGGCGGCCGGGAAGAACGGCGTTTACCGGATGGTAGACGGGTTTGCCATGGGGGATACGCCGCGACAGGCGGGCTCCCAGATCGGCCAGACAGCGGTCGCGCGGCTGCTTCAGGTTTGGATTGAGTTGCAGGTAGCGTGGGTTCTTTGACGGTTCTCCATCCACTATTCTGGGGTGGCTGCTGGCGACAAAATAGCTCTGTTCCGGTGCTTCTGCCATTTTTGCAATCAGTTGCTGCATGGGCTGAGTGTAGTTTGAAAAGGTCACAGCCAGCTCGGTCATTTCGATGGCGTCTTTTTGCTCCAGCGGTGCAAAGTTGCAGATGAAATTCCCGTCCAGCGACAAGTCCTGCTCGGCCTGCTTGTCATATCCTCGGTGGATGGCGTCATCGGGCCGTTGAAAAAGACGGTGCTCGCAATTTTCAGCAATTTTTACGCTTGGGTTATCATATTTTGGGTTGAGGTTTTCCAGTTGGCTACTGGGGACAACGATGGAAGCTGAGATATCATCTTCCATTTGTACCTTGATGGCCGGCATGCAGTCCTGGCGCATCTTGTAGGTCCAACCGCTGCCGTCACCGCGGGACCCGATGCGCAGATAGCTGCCGATCAGGTTCCTGCCGGCGTAGCGGATTTCGTTGCCCGGCTTGCCGTTGACGGTGTTGACGCTGAAATGGCTCTGCCAGTCCTCGCCCCATGATGGCCGGTAAAAGCGTTTAACCAGAAAAACAAGCATCTTGATATTGTTGGGGATGGAGTTGACCCATTCGTTATAGGCATCGCACCAGATGCTGGCCGGGCTAAGCAGGTGGATAACAAAGCCCAGACTGATTGCCGGATCAAGCAGCCCGTTTGGGCGCGACAGGCTTTCGCTGCTGGCGCCAAAGCGCGGAAAGGCCTCGGCGGGCATTTTTTCTACCGGGATGGAGGGATCCAGCCGGTCGTCATAGCTGCGTTCTAGTATCTTGGCGACCTCTTGCATGTCGCTCTCAAAGTCAGCGACAAAAATCGGCTCAAAGCGGATGGCATCCCAGATTGATTTTGATATTTCCGATTTGCCGCCGCCGCTAACGGTACAGGGCTTGTGGCAAAAAACCCCTTCGGCTTCGGTACCAACCAGGCGCCAGGCCGGGGTGGCGGGGTGTTTTTCCAGATGAATTTTATATCCCGAGGGGTGGACATAGACCTTGCCCGGCAAGATTCGCATCTTTTGGTCCTTGCCCTGCCATTGCCATTGGGCCTCCTGGGTGTCGACGAAAAGCCTGGCATTCTCCGGCAGTATAAATATTGAGGGGAACTGTTTGTGGACGGCGTAGCCCTCTGGAAAAACCTGCACCTCATCGCCAAGCAGGGCGATGGCCTCTTCGAATGTCTGCCCGTTGTCGTACTTGATGCTGTCTGGTGAATAATGAACTCCAAGATTGAAACTGGCGAAGGCCAGGGCTCCGCCAGCGTGTTCTTCTTCGTAAAGGCCGCTCAGGTTGGCGGCGTAGCTTATCTGGGTCTTGATTTCCTTTTTGGAATAACCAAAATAATTGTCGGCAATGATGGTAACTATTACGCCACGGATATCCCGGCTGGTAATCTTGAATGGACTGCCTTCGTTATACAGCTCGTCTTCCTTTTCCCAGCACATGCCGTCCATTTTTTGACGCTCGCTGGCCCTGGAGACGTGTGGTAATCCCAGTTCTTTTTTGGTCAACCTTGTCAGGTGTGGAGCCAGGATGGCAAAGCCGGTGTGCCCGCTCCAATGTTCGGGGTCAAGTCCGGAATCGTTTTCGGGCAGGTAGGGGTCGCCGGCATTGCCGAAGATGGATTCGACAAAATCCAGGTTGCTGACCAGACTGCCTGGTGCAAAGAAGCGGACCTCCATGTAACGTGAAGGGGAGAATCCGGGGACTTCCGGGCACACAATGGGTTTTAGCAATAAAGATACAAAGGCATGAGCCTGCTCGTTTTGATTGGAGGTGAAGGGTAGCAAAGACAAGTCTTCGGGCGGATCAAAGGCCTTGGCGAGCAGGTGGTTAAAGGTTTCCAGTGGCACGGCCTTTTTATCCGGTGGTACAGGCAAGCCGCCTTCGGCAACATGAAAAGAGCCCTTGGTCGTTCGCCGATCGTTTTTTGGGTTATTAAGAATCCCCTGGCTAATCCGGTAGCTGGAAATGTTTTCGTTGATAAATTCATCCTTGTCCGGCGGTAAGGACATGGTTCTGGCCAGGCCCTGGCGGTCCAAAATGAATGAGCAGGTCGGAATGTGAGGGGATGGCAGATCAGCATCGCTAAACAGTGAGTTAAGGTATGATTGAACGCGTTGATCAACAGGGCATTGGTATTCCATCAATAGGCGGTTTTTTTGGCGGAAATGGGCCAGCAGATCCCGGGCGATGTGAAGTTCCTGATTGGCAACGACCTGGCAGACAGGCAGCCCCAGAGCGGCCAGTTTCAGATTGATATATCTTTCCAGTTGCTCCGGTGCATGGTCTGGCTGGCCTGAGTGCTGATTGGCGCTTCCTGTTCCGATATCGTTTTGTGTATTGTTCATGATACCTCCCCATCGAGTTGCTATCTTAACCATAGGTCAAGATGATGACGGCGTCAACGAAAGGGGCTGATTGATTTAATGACTTTTTCCGCTGTCCAGTTTTGGATGCCAGGTTTTTACCGTGTTTCTTCCACGGTGTTTGGCTTCGTACAGGGCGACGTCCGCCTTGCGCAACAAGGTGTCGAGGCTGTTGTCACCTTGATATTCAGCTAATCCTATGCTGATCGTGACTGGTACGGGCTTTTCGTACTCGGTGTTGTAAAAGGTAAAGTCCATGCAGTATTGCCGCAGGCGTTCAGCGGCGATCAGCGCCCCTTCCAGCCGGGTTTCGGGCATGATGACAAGAAATTCTTCGCCCCCATAACGGCCGATGCTGTCGCTTCGGCGTAGAATGTTGTCGTTCAAACCGTTGACCAGGGCTTTTAATACGTAATCCCCGAACTGATGACCGTAGGTATCGTTAACAGCCTTGAAATGATCAATGTCAAACAGGATTATACAAAACTCATGTTTTGATCGCTTATAGCGCTCGATTTCGGTGACCAGGTTGGCGATGATTTGCCGCCGGTTGTATATCCCTGTCAGGGTGTCAAAAAAGGCGTAGTATTCCAGTTGGGAGTTCAAGGCACTTACTTCGCGCATCTTTTCGAACAGGTCGAGTTCGGCGGCGGCCAGGATGCGGTGGATCAGGTTCATCAGGGCGGCGTTTACGATAAAGGCAGCGTGAAAGATGGCGATATGAACATCGCTGTATGGCAGATTGTGTATGCCAAGAAAGTGGAGCACGGAAATGCCGATGCTGGCTATCAGAAACAATCCAAGGGTATGGATACCCTTCTTGTTTCCCTCCAGAAAAAAACTGACCATGGGCAGCATAAAAATCCATAGGTATCCGGTGTTGTAAAATCCACCGCTGCAGTAAAGATAGATACACAGCCCGGTGAACCCGTAGACAACCAGGCGGCCGGATGCTTTCAGGCTGCGGCGCTTGGCGAAAAAAATGTAGCTGAAAAAGATAAATAGCGAAACCAGCAGGGTGATGGCTGCGCCAACGTAGTGGCCGCTGACCAGGTTAACAATTGAAAAAGCAAAGATGACGCTGTTGCCGCCACCGATAAAGAGCATCAGAATCCTGTATTTTACCTGGTCAATATGCTCTGTCACTATGCATACTCCATGCCGGTGCCAACAACGGGCGCCTCTGTTTTCATCAACGGCACGGC
>CAZDYA010000015.1:1992-13409 GCA_964509515.1 uncultured Spirochaeta sp. | reverse complement strand
ATGCCATTCACCGGCGCCCACCCCTGCAATCAGCTCTAATCAGGGCCCCGAAAAGGCCGATAATATAAACAAGTACCATAGTGGAGGTCCAACATGACAGTTTTCCGCGTAAAAGGCATGAATGGCATAGAATCCTGGATGGAAATCATCAACGAAGAATCCGATGGCTACCAAGTCCATATTCATAGCAGAACCCCTTTCGGCGACCGGGACTCACAGGAATACATCAGCGCAGATCTTTTTCAATCCTGTCTACGCACCGGATATCTGATTCCTATTGAAACGCAGGCAGTATCCTGAACCGCTAATACAGTTAGTTAATCAGTTGACACGTCCAGGTCTTTTGCGTACTATCAGCTGTATATCCATGGGGGTGTAGCTCAGTTGGCTAGAGTGCGTGAATGGCATTCACGAGGTCACGGGTTCGAATCCCGTCTCCTCCATATTAAACATCATGATTGAACAACGCTTACTTGACAGTTTCAATCTGCACATCTGCTTCGCCCCTGCTGATCAGGGAGGGCAGGATGTGCCGGATTTCGCAGCCCTCTTTCAGGACGACCCTGATTTACAGGCCGCCAGCGGGTCCTTCTTCCAGGAAGGCAGCAATGATCAAGCCGATCAAACTGAACGCTTTCAAAAATTTGAATCCATTACCAGCGACACACCCCACACGACCTTTTCCGATCAGGAATACTATAAAAAAATCCTGTCAGACGAAGGTGATCCGGCCAAAAAGCTCCACACAATGATTGCTGGTTTTCTTAAAACCAAGGATTCCCAGGAGCGCTCAAATTATCGTGCCAGGATATCTCCAATCTTTTGGGAGCTGGCCAGCCAGCTGGCTGCCAAAACCAACACCAAGGACATTACCGAAAAGCGCCTGGCACTGCGCTTTGGGCTTGTAGTCCCAACCATGATCGACCAGGAGCAAAGAAAGTCGCTAGCCAGCATACCTTTGCAATACAGCACAAATGATCCGATATTCTATGTTGATGAGTGGGTACGTTACGTTGGTAACGGCCAGGTTCGTGCCTCGGCGACCGACGAAACCAAAGGGCCAAAAGGCGGCCAGGCACGTCTTAATGAAACTGTCGAAAAGCGCAAAGGCCAATACGAAGCGCAGTGCAATCTAATTCGGCAAAAAAACCAGGAATTGAACACTCAAATCCGCATTTGTGGACAGCATATAAACAGCCTTACTCAGCGCGGAACACGCCCTGATTTGGGGCCATCACTGGAAGAGCCATTAACCAGCGAGCAAAAAGAGGCCGCCAGCGAAATATTCTCTGATATTCGCACCATTACCCGGATCAATCGTGAACTGGAGCGCGCTTTTAGAGAACTTGAGCGCTACAAGGATGACCTTGACGACAAATCCAGTCAAATGGAAATGCAGGGGGATGAGCCATCTGACATGGATAGCAGCCTGGCTGTCAAAGAAATGGCAACTGTTCGACAGATGGCCAAACTATGCGTTGGCAGGCAAGGCAACCATTTCCCCTTGCTATACAAACCATACTTTAGAGGTACAATTCGCGATATCTGCACCCGGGAAAACACCATCAATTACCTGGCCGACTTTGAATATCTGGACCCAGGAATCTTTTTAAGAACCTTCAAGGGACAGGTGAACCGAATAGTCCCCAATGTAATCCTGTTACCTTGTTACGGTGAATACGGTGTTTGCTGGGAGCCGTTTGACCGCTATAACCGCTCTACCAGCCGTGGCCGTCTTGCCATCCCGATGTACCCCAAGGACCCCAAAATCGCCATCGCGGCGGCCTTGGGTGACTTGCGCTGGCAGATAGCCAAGGAAAAAGCTGCTCACTACTGGATGGAAGAAGGACTTACAGGCTGGTACTACCAGTGGTTCTCTGACGCAAAGATGAAAGGCGATGTCCGCCTGCAATTCATCCAGGATTATATTCTGTGGATTACCAAGGAATGTGAGGGGACCCAGAAACTGGAGCGCGAAGTCAGAGACATTCTATGGCGCTATACGCCCTTCCCCCAGGAGATAAAGGACCGCCTCAAAAATCGCGGCTTTGTATACGCCGATCTTTGCAAGAAGGACCAGAACCGGTCAATGTCTGACGGCTATTGATCCTCTTTTTTATCCTGCCTGAATCGCTTAAACAGGCTTTTGTACAGAAGAAAACTGCTGCCCGCAGCGGTCAACAAGGCCAGCACGAGCAAGAATTGCCCGGCTAATTCAGGAACCCGGCCGGCAAACAGGATGGCAAAAAGCCAGATAAGGGTAAAAAATACCAAAGACATGCACAGCAGATTAAACAACACTCCCGCAACTATCAACAGAACAGTATTGCGCTGTTTCGTCATGCCCGGCTTTCCTCGTCACCATCCATACTGCCCGCACCAGCTTTTTCCAACTGTTTTCCGCCCTTGCGAATGTCCTGGAAAACAATGAGCAAAACAAACAGAATGCCGCCCACAACAACCGCGGAATCAGCTACGTTGAAGGTAGGCCATCTTTCCATGCCAAACAAGCCGAAAATTTTCACATCCAGAAAATCAACCACACCAAGGCTGCGGAACATACGATCAACCAAATTACCTGCACCCCCGCCAACCACAGCAGCCAGGCTCCACATTTGAGCCTTTGAAAGCTCCTGGGTTCGCCAATAATAAATGCAGACCCAAACCAGCACAGCCACTGGTAACAAAATAAACATCAGGCTGCGCCAAAAATCCGGCAATCCTCGCCCCATGCTGAACGCAGCCCCCATATTCCGGGTATGAATAATGCGAAAAAAATCGTTCAGCATGGTAAAGGCAACCTGTGGCGGCCTGGTATACGGAATTAAATGTACAATCAGGATCTTGGTTAACTGATCAAGCAGCAACACCCCTAGCAGCAGTGTAACAGGCATCAGCTTTTCTCTTTTACTCGCTCTATACTTCATATTGCCTCCTTTACAAGCCAGTGGGAACATCAATAAAAACGTGCTCCAAACCATATTCTTTGGCGAATTCTTCGCCTGCAGCCCTGACACCCCAAATCTCGGTTGAATAATGCCCGCCGAATATAACATTGATTCCGGCTTCCTGTACCATATGATAAACCTCGTGGCTCGCGTCACCGGTAATATACAAATCCAACCCCTCGTCGATCGCCTGCGCCACCTCTCTGGGGGCCCCTCCGGAAATAATTCCTATACTTTCAATCAAATCAGGACCAAAGGGTAAAACCTTCAAGGTGTGCTCCCGGCCACCGAATAATTGCTTGACTATCGCCTCCAGCGGCTGCGCCTTCGGCAGTCTGCCTTGAATCCCAACAGAAATACCACGGTAATTTCCAAAGGGCTTGCAATCTTCCATTCCCAGTTCGCTTGCGATTACCGCGTTATTGCCCAGCCGGACGTGCTCATCAAGCGGCAAATGGATCGCATACAGGGCAATATCATTTTCGATCAGAAAACGAACACGCTCGTAATGAGCCCCGGTCACGGCTATCGGCGCCCCCCAAAACAAACCGTGGTGTACAAGCAGCATGTCGGCCTGCTGCTCGGCCGCCCGGCGGAATGTTTCCTGACAAGCATCAACCGCAGATGCGATTTTTTTCACCTGCCGCTCGCCGCGGCCAACCTGCAAACCATTCATGGATCTGTCAGTTCTTGACCATTGCCCAAGCGAGAACCAACCGCCTAGAATTGCGTCAATTTCAGCTACCGTCATTGCAATAGTATAACAAATAGACCTGTATTTGGCTACATGAAGCCCAGGCAAGAATACTGTTATTCATTGCTAAAGATTACCGCATGTGTTATCATTAATTTTGAATTTATTTGGATAAGGGTGGGCTCTTGCTAACTTCAATAATCGCATTTTTTATTATCACCAAAATACGCAAACGCCGCGCCGCGTTAGCAGGCAACATAAGTCCACTTTCCCCCTGCCCATGATGCCTTTCTTGGGTTATATTCAAATATATGGCATCCAATTTAAACAAAGACCATCTGAATGACCCCTCGCTAGAAGGGGCTGAACGTTACCTGCTCCCACCTGACCAGGTTCACTTTAGCATTTCTCCTGATTACGTAGCCGGTATCGAGGCAACAACTGGTGATTTCCATATCATCGGACAGCCTCGCGCCATCAGCGCCCTTAAAATGGCTATTTCCATCAATGCCAAGGGATACAATGTATTCGCTAGTGGGCTTCCAGGGACCGGCAAGCGCACTGCTATAACCAGCATTTTGAAAGAATACCAGCCCGACATCTCATGTATTCAGGACATTGCCTTCGCCGCAAACTTTGGCGACGATTTGGCTCCAAGACTAATCAGATTTCCCAAGGGAGAGGCCAGACTTTTTCAAAAAAAACTGAAGGAAACCCTATCCAGATTGCGCAACCGCAGCCGGGAGCTGTTCAAAAAGCGACAGTTCCGTGACCAACGCGACAAAATAATCATCGATACCGAGGGCAAGGACAACACCTTGCTAAAGGATTTCGAGAACCGCTTGGGCGAACAAGGTTTCCAATTGGTTCGGCTGATGGATCAGGAAGAAAGTCATCCGGACATCTTTCCTGTCTTCCGTGGCGAGGCCATGGATTTCGAGAAATTACAGGATTTTGTTCAGACTGGCGAACTATCACAGGAAGACTTTCAACTATTGCGTGAACAGTATTTCCGTTTTACCGATGAACTAAACCAACTATTCATGGAAATCCATGATAATCGCCTGCAAATGGAAGACAGTATTGGGACATTAAGAACTCAGGCGCTAGCACCGCTGGTTGAAGCTGAACTGCGGCCGCTATTCGATGAATGGGTATCCAAAGAAATCACCGGTTTTCTGGGAAGTTTAAAGAAACATCTGCCGGAAGCCCTTAGCCAACCGGAAAGCGAAGAAAACACGGCGGAAATCCTGCTAGCCCGCTGCAGCTTGAACGTCCTGATCGACCATAGCGAAACCGAAGGCGCGCCAATCGTATTTGAAACCAACCCGGATATGACCAAACTTTTTGGCCTGGTTGAATCGCCACAGGAAAATAGCGAACCCAGACCACCCCACCAGCTTATGCGTGCCGGTTCACTGCTGCAGGCCTCGGGTGGGTTTCTGGTGCTTCGGGCCGAAGACGTGCTTCAGCAGGAAGATGTCTGGCATGGACTCAAGAGAGCACTGGAAAGCGGAAGGACAGAAATCCGCAATCATCCAGGGCCCTACGGGGTTGCCGGACCGGCAATCAAATCCGGTGATATCCCGCTCCATGTCAAGGTAATCATGACCGGCACCGACGGATTATACGAAATGCTATACAACATCGACGAAGAATTTCAGAAACTCTTCAAGGTGCCCGCGGAATTCGACTCGGTAATGCCTCGTTGTGATCAGGCAATTCGTGAGTACATCGGCTTCGCATCCATGATTTGCCAGGAAGAAAACCTGCGCCCGACAACCCCCGACGGCCTGGCCGCCATCATCGAGTACGGAGTTCGCTTGGCAGAACACCGCGACCACCTTAGCACCCAGTTTTCGCTTATCGCAGACCTTCTTCGTGAAGCTGATTACTGGGCCAGACAGGCCGAATCCAGCCGCATTTCAGCCGCCATGGTGCACCGCGCACTGGACGAACGGCGCTTTCTGGCGAACCTGCCGGAAGAAAAAATTGACGAACAAATTCAAAGCGGGGAACTGCTTATTGACGTACAGGGCACCGCAGTCGGAAGAATCAACGGGCTTGCTATCCTGGACCGTGGATATTACGCATTCGGCCGCCCCATGCTGATCAGCGCCCGCGTTGCTTATGGCTCAGACGGCATCATTAACATTGAAAGAGAATCAGGCCTTTCCGGCGAGATTCACGACAAAGGGATTTACATAATTGAAGGATACCTGCAAACCAAATACGCCACGGACTTTCCGCTAAACATTCGCGCCAGCATCGCATTTGAACAATCGTACTCAGAAATTGATGGCGACAGTGCCAGCTCCACCGAAATCTATGTCCTTCTTTCTGCCATAGCTGGCATCCCGCTGCGACAGGACGTCGCGGTCAGCGGGTCCGTCAACCAAAACGGCGATATCCAACCCGTAGGCGGCATCTCGGAAAAAATCGAGGGTTTCTTTGCAATCTGCAAAAAACTTGGGCTGACCGGCAAGCAGGGGGTTATTGTCCCTCGCCGCAACATTGACATGTTGATTCTGTCACGAGAAGTTCAGGAAGCCGTCGACAATGGTTTTTTTCACATTTACGCTATTGACAGTATCGATCAGGGCATCGAAATTTTAACCGGCAAGACCGCCGGATTGCCAGGCAAGAAAGGCGAATTTTCAGCTGGCAGCATTAACGGCCTTGTTCAAAAGCGTTTACGAGAAATGGCCATGCTAATCAAGGAATTCGGGGGTTCATAATCATGCTGACAGCACAAGAAAAAGCCGACATCAGGAAAACCATCCGCAGCGGACTCCCCTATACAATTGAGACCAGCACCCTGCCCAACGAAACCGAACTAAAGCTCGTTGAAGTGCTGGAACTTTTCCTGAAGGATATCGGGCGAGAAAGCATCACAGACTCGCTTGGTTTCTGCGTTCGGGAAATGGCTGTAAATGCCAAAAAGGCCAACACCAAGCGCATCTATTTCCAGGAAAAGGGCCTGAATATTAATTCAGCCAGTGATTATGACACGGGCATGGCTTCTTTCAAAAAAGACACCCTTGGTGATATCTCTCCTTATCTGGACATGATGGAATCACAGGGGTTTTATATCCGTGTAAGTTATACCATGAAGGGCACTACTCTGGTAATCAACATTGCCAACAACGCCATGATTACCAAGGCAGAACAGATCAGGGTGTTTGACAGAATTACCCGCTCACGCTCTTTCAAAAGCCTACAGGATGCAATGGAACAGGCTATCGATGAAACCGAAGGAGCAGGACTTGGTATCATCATTTTGATTTTGATGCTACGCAAAATAGGCCTCGATGAGTCGTCCTTCGCCCTGGAGGCCGAGAGGGATGAAACTATCGTCCGCCTGTCGATACCTATTGATGACATACAGGAATCCAACCTGAACACCATTGCACAGGAAATCGTTAATCGCATAGATAGCCTGCCGCAATTTCCCGAAAACATACAAAAGCTGCAAAAAATGCTGGCGAATCCCAACACCCAGATCAATGCCATCGCCCGGACGATCAGTCAGGATCCAGCACTCACTGCCGAGCTACTCAAGCTGGCCAACTCTGCCGCCTATGTACTGCCACACCGGGTGCATAATATTCAGGAAGCAGTAAAAATTATTGGGCTAAAGGGTCTTGAGAGCCTTTTATATGGCTTTGTATCAATGGACTCCCTAAAATCCGACGGCGAAACCATAAAGAACCTATGGGAACACAGCTTCAAGGTTGCCTTCTATGCTCAGCAGCTGGCCAGCACGAGCGGTCGAAACGACATCATGGACGATGCCTTTATTGGCGGAATCCTGCATGACATTGGCCGCATTCTATTCGCTGTGATTGATGAAGACCTCTTAAAAAAAATATCAGCCTTTTGCAACGAGAGGCAGCTTCCAAGTTCTATGTTGGAAGAACTGGCCGCCGGTTTCCATAACGCCGAAATAGGCGCCCGGATTGCCGAAAAATGGAATTTCCCACCAAGGCTTATTCAAACGATTCGACATCAACACAGCCCGGAAACCGCTCCCGCCCAGTTTTTCTCGGTTGCCGCCACTGTCTACCTGGCAAACGCCCTCTGCGAATATCAGGATGGTCACCTGCCCTTCGTATTTATTGACCACGGGATTCTGTGTGATTTTGGAATTGACGGAGAAGAGACCCTTGCCAAGCGCATTGATGAGCTGAGCCAAGCTTTCACCCACATCTCCATTTAAGAATATCCCGCTTAGCCGGCAACCCTGATTGATTGCGCAATCAGCACCTGCAATGCCGCTGCCGCTGCCGCCCCGACATTCAACGAAGCCTTCGAGCCGAACATCGGCAGCGACACCCTTCCCTGGCAGGCATTCAGCAGGCTGGGCTGAATGCCCAACTCCTCGGAACCCAGTATCAAACAAAATGGCTCTGCCGGCATCGAATAATCCGCAATTGATTGCCCACCAGTCTCCAACGCTACCAGCAATGGCTCACGCTCAGGCAGATCATCCGGTGACAACCAATCCCAGGATACCACGGCGTTCATGGCCGAACGCCTGGCACGCTGATGCTCTGGCGATGTCGTATCCGGCGACAAATATACCGAACGCACGCCCATGGCATCCGCTGTTCGCAAGATTGATCCCACATTGAATGGGGAACGGATACCATCAAGATAAAGTGCTAAATGCGCAATTGGAGATACTTGCCTGTCATTTGAATCAGTATGGACGACTAAATGCTGCTCCGGAGCTAGCAAGTCCCACTCGGCGGGTTCCATCCCCAAACAAGCAAGCAAAACGGCACGCAGGTTATCAAGCTCCCTTCGGCAGACAGCCTCTTCCAGCGCGTCATCCCTCAGAACCTTTTCCAGCCTGTCCACTTGCCAGCCAAGGCTACGAAAATCTTGATTAGCATCTTTCTGGCATATAGATGCCAGCCAACCAATCAGGTCCAGTAAATAGGACCTGTCAACCGCATCATAGCGCATACCACTGTGAACCAGCGATTCCAGCTGCCTGGCGGCCTTCCGCATACCGGTGCTTTCGGGCATCTGCGCCAGCTTGCGCACCGCAATCATCAGAAGGCCCGTTTAATTATCTCGACAATTTCAGATTCCTGAGGAAATCTGGGAGCGCTACGAATCATATCCATTTCCATAACAATCTCAACCGCATCCATGACCTGAGCCAAACTGATATCAAGATCGCGCAGCCTGCCTGGTGCTTCAAGCTGGCCTATCATCCTTCGTAGAACCTGAGGAACCTGCCGGGCCGCCTCTGTTGCAGAAAGACTGGCTATATCTACACCCATAGCCCCGGCGACCTCGGCCATGCGCTGAGGGACGATTGGTATCCAGTATTCAGCAATATGGGGGGACAAAACAGATGCCAGCCATGACTTGGGAACACCATACAGACTGCTCATAACATACACCAAGGCACCGCCGATGCCTTGACGGCCAAAAGCCAGCCCAAGGGAAACCAGCAAGCCCCCTTCGCAAGCCTTTTGCCGTGGTCTGATTTCTTCCGGTGCATTGTATACTCCCAGAACTGCATCGCTGCAAGCAGAGATGCCATCGCGCAAAAGCGGTCTGCCCAGGCACCCTGCACCTTCGGAAATATAGCCCTCCAGGCCGCAAAGAACAGCATCCATCAGCAAAGCTGCGCCATACTTGGCCGGTAGCGTTTGCGTGAGCACCGGATCCACCAATACACAGCGCAAGAAATCTGTTGGCAAATCAAACCATAATGGGATTCTGGTAGACGGCTCGCCAAGATATGTTTTGGCCGCAAATAACAAGGGGTTGCGAAAGCTGGTAGGAATTTCTATACACGGCAGTGCCTTTTTAGGAGGCAATTCTTCACTAGCCATGGCAGATATACTGCATGAAGAAGCCGCTGCCAGGGAGACAACTCGGGCAGCCATTGAAACGCGCACCCCGCCAAGCGCAACTATTACCTGCACCTTTCCTGCCTTGGCCAGTTGAACGGCCTCCTGCAGATTTTCAGAAGGATTTTCACTAGGAATCTCATCATAAACGAGGCAATTCATTCCAGCTGACTCAAGCACCTCTTGGAGCTTTTCTACCCAGCCAGCCTCCTTCATTGTTGGCTCAGAGACTAACAGGACTCTCTCGCCTATCTTGGCTGCGCATTCACCGACTTTCTCGTGAACGCCTGCCCCTAAATGTACAACGGCAGGAATATGCATATGCACTAAATCCATAATCACCTCGCTTACAAACAAAAAAAGCAGAGCGTGGGATCCCCACCTCTGCCTTTATGCATCGACTATACATCGATAATACTCACTGAAGGGTCCTATATACCAAACACATCCATGATACGATCTGCTACAGTTGCCAACACAGCGTCGTTGATATATTCAGGATCCTGAAGCTTGCGCTGCACCTCAGCCACCCGATCAGCCCGGATATCAGGCTGATTCCGTACTTCCTCGGAAATCTTATAGATCTCAGCCTGAATGCGTGATTCGTCAGAAAAATTGACAGAATCACTCTGTGGCTTATTGTCTACACGCTGTGCTTTCTGCGCCTTGTTAAACTTTGCTACCGGGTCTACCGGTCCCAGACGATCAATACTCATCCGAAGCCTTCCTTTCATTTATACTATCGGCATCTTCAGCCTATATGTTAACCGATTTTTACTGGAGATACAAGGATTGCGAACTCTCCCTTGATACTATCCCGGCTGGAAAAATCCTTCCAGGCCTCCAGACAACTACCGCACCACAATTCCTCATAGCGCTTGGTTAACTCACGTCCAATCGTAATCTCTCCCTCAGGTATAATTTCGGACAAATCTTGCAAAAGCTTAACTACTCTGTAAGGAGATTCGAACAGAATAAATGGCCGGCCTGTTTCGACCAGCTCTTTTATGGCTGATCGACGTCTACCGCCCTTGGGCGATAAAAAGCCTTCAAAAACAAAGCGCTTTCCAGGCACGCCGCCAACACTTGCAAGTGTAATAACCGCAGATGCCCCAGGAATGGGAACAATTTTTATCCCTGCCTTCCTTGCCTCCCTCACCAGCAGCATCCCCGGATCGCTGACACCAGGAGTGCCGGCATCGCTCACATAGGCAGCGCTTTCCAGTGCCGCCACTTTTTCGAGCAGGCGTAGCCCGGCCTCGGGTTTTGAGTGCGCATGCCAACTAGCCAATGGCACATCATTTATCCCATGATGCTGCAATAAATTCCGGCTGTGTCTGGTATCTTCGCAGATTATCAACTGCGCTTCCTTTAACACCCGCAAAGCCCGCAAGGTTATATCTTCCAAATTGCCGATCGGCGTTCCTACAATGTATAAAATGGCCATGCCACCAGTGTAGACGAAGCAGGCCTGCAAGGCTACTATTGCGCATGATCTGGATAATGGGATTGCTTGCGCTAATTATCATAGCAGTGCTGCTTGGAGCAATAAGTGCCAAGGCCAGCCAGCAGCAGTCAAAATCGAAGAATACCGCCTCTCAGAGCAGCCAGTCTGCCACCGGGGCTAGCCGTTGCCCCCTATGCGGCAGTGCGCTGACACAAGGGCGCAAGCTACATTCTGCTCTCTTCCCCGGGAAGGCGGATAGAATCATGCATATTTTTGGCTGCCCAGCATGCTACCCCCGCCATGAAACGGTGGAAGAACCAAAAACCAGGAATTGCCCCGTCTGCCGAAAGCAGCTTGAGCTGACTGATTACCTGATTGCTCGTATGTTCCCACCCAGACCCGGCAAGCCCAAGCCACACGTTCACATACTTGGCTGCACCCGCTGCCGCGAACGC
>CAZDYA010000015.1:0-1892 GCA_964509515.1 uncultured Spirochaeta sp. | reverse complement strand
GGAAATAGCCGCAGGCTCATTCTATACTTGCAGATACCATGAAAGCATCCTATGATAACAGCATGTGGACTGAACGCCGACGCTTTTTTCGCCTTCCCTTTCATGCAGAGGGCAGGATGCAACTGGATAGCCATGTATATCACTTCGCCCTGGTTGACCTTAGCTTAAAGGGCGCCCTGATACAGCTGATCTCGCCTCCCGACCAGCCAAGCAGTTCCCCAAAGAGCCAGACAACGTCCTTTTCCCCAGGGGTTTCCTGCAATTTCATCTTGCCATTAAACGGTGAAGAAGCCGATATTCAAGCTGCATCCGAGATCGTCCACTCGGAGAATGGCCAGCTTGGAATTGAATTTACCCTCATCGATATCGACAGTATCAGCGCCCTAAGGCGTCTCATGGAACTAAATAACGCCTCGCCAGAACGGCTATCCGAGGAAATCGCTTTATTGGGCATCACCAAGAATACCAGCGACCTTCCTTATTGAATTTTTTCCCGCTTTGCCTGGATTCTCCTTTGGGTTGCATCCAGTACAGCCTTGCGTAAACGCAGGCTTTTTGGCGTAACCTCCAGAAGCTCGTCATCACGCAGGAAATTCAGGCACTGTTCAAGCGACAAGGGAACTATCGGCGTCAAGGTTATATTTTCATCCCGGCCAGAAGCCCGCATGTTGGTCAGCTTTTTCTCTTTGCAAGGATTGACGTCCAGGTCCTGGTCGCGGTTGTGTTCCCCGATAATCATGCCCTCATACACCTTTTGCCCGGCCCCAATAAACATCCTTCCTCGCGGCTCCAAATTGAACAAGGCATATGGCACCGCTGACCCGCTGCGATCAGACACCAGGCTTCCATTTCGCCTGTCAACATAAGCACCGCGATGCGGCTCATAGCCCATAAGATAGCTATTTAGCAATCCTGTCCCCTTTGTGTCAGTCAGAAATTCATCCCGAAGGCCAATCAACGCTCTTGAAGGCGCTGAAAACTCCATTCGAACACGCCCTGTGCCATGATTAACCATACTAATCATCCGACACTTCCTGACCGACAACTTCTCGGTTACAACACCTGCAAAACTATCTTCACAGTCAACAAACAGGTGCTCAATCGGCTCAAGAACAACACCATCTTCATGCCGCAGAATCACCTCAGGTCGCCCTACACAAAACTCAAAACCCTCGCGCCGCATGGTCTCTATTAGAATAGCCAGCTGAAATTCCCCGCGCCCCTTTACAAGAAAGCTGTCCCTGTCCTGGGTGTCCTCCACCTTGATAGCCAGGTTTGTCAGGGTCTCTTTTACCAGACGATCCTTGATCTTGCCGGGCTGCACCAGGCTCCCTTCCGTCCCTGACAAGGGGCTGCTGTTACGATAAAACTTCATGGCCACGGTTGGCTCATCAACGGTTAAGCGTTTTAATGCAACAGGGTTTTCCTTGCTGCAGATGGTATCGCCAATATGCACATCCTGGACCCCTGAAAGAACAATAATGTCTCCGTATTCACCCTGTTCAACTTCAACCAGCTTCAAGCCCTCATAGGCTTGCACCTTGCTGACCTTTATTGGCGACATCGCATCGTTTTCACCAAGACACACCAGGCTGCTTCCTGCCCGCAGGACCCCGCCATGTATTCGCCCCACGCACAAGCGACCCAGAAAATCAGAATAAGAAAGATCAGAAACAAGCATACGAAAATCAGCCTCAGGATCGGCCAGCGGCCCCGGTATCTCATTGATAATCGCATCAAAAAGCGGCTTCAAATCGGTGCCAGGCTCATCAAGAGCGAGCTGGGCAATCCCGTCCCGACCATTGGCGTATATCAAAGGAAATTCCAGTTGCTGCTCATCTGCATCCAGGTCAATCAGCAGGCTATATACCTCATCAAGCACCGCCGCAGGA
>CAZDYA010000014.1:3886-13899 GCA_964509515.1 uncultured Spirochaeta sp. | reverse complement strand
TCATTTTGCTCAGGATGTTATTATTTTTACTGCAATTTTCGGTACCGCCCAATAAACCTCAGTGTTTAAGAAGAGGAAATCTTCCTTGAGTACTTCTCCGGGAGTTGTCAGCTCAATAAGTTCATCGCAAAATTCCACATCATATGCGCCATTGATCATAAACTCGTCATAATTTCTGAAATGCTGATTTAACAGAAAAACAAAAAAGGCGACTTCAAAAGAAATCGCCTTAATGCTTACCCCGAAGGGTTTAATGTTGCCCAGAAGAGGACTTGAACCTCCACGGGGTTGCCCCCACTAGAACCTGAATCTAGCGCGTCTACCAATTCCGCCACCTGGGCTGGCGTAGCAACACTTATACACTTTTTGCGGCGGCTTATCAAGACCTGCAGGGGATAATATTTGGCTGATCAGCCGGCGAGAGCTTTAAGGCTGGCTCTTTTGAGTCGAGAATCAATGGTATGAACACAGTGGTCAGAATTAAGATGTCGTTGGCTATTTTGATGATTGGGGCCTTTCTTTTTGGGCATGCTCTGGTGGTTTTTGCACAGGATGAGGTCAATGCATGCCAGGCTGGCCAGCCTGGAGAGGGCGGGGGGGTATTGATCGGATTGGTGGATGGCCGGTGTCTTGAGGCGGCTCCAGAGGCGTGGGCGAGCCATGAGGGCGCAGAGCTTGAGCTTGCTGACCCCTTGCTTGGTTGGCCGGAGGCTCAAAGGATGGTAAGTGAATACCGTCAGACGACAGGTTGGGATTGGCGGATGCCCACCCTGCAGGAACTTGAGGCCTTGTTCGAAGCCCGCGCAAAGGTGCCAGGCTTGCGCATGCCGGCCTATTATTGGAGCAGTACTCAGTCCAGCGATGGCCAGTTAATGTTGCTTGAAATGTTTTCCGGGCATATCGAGCCCAGCCGCGAAGATGATTCGCAGGCGCTGCGGCCTGTACGCGAGGTCACAGAGGGCTGGCAGCCGGTAGACGGCGGCGCCTAGCCCGCCGGCAGCCTATAAAGAGGCAATGCCTGTCGTGCGGTTGCTGTGAATCTGCTGGATCTCACCACGCAGGATGCTGCCGTCCCGCTCGTGCCATTCAAACTTGATCAATTCTCCTGGTACGGTCTCGTTGACCCACCATCGGTAAATCCGTTCGTTCTCCAACTCGGGGGCTCGCAGGTGGTAGACAATTAGCTCGGCGTTGTATAGACCGGCTGGAATGCGCACGCGCGTCATGGCTCTGCTTATTTGGCGCAGGGTACCTCCCCAGGTACGACGGATATCATTATAGGCTATGGATTCATCTGCGTGCTGTGGGTCGTTCAGATCGATCTGCTGGGGTCCGGCAGTCGGGTGCAGATAGCGGGCCTTTTTAACCTGGAAATCATCATCCAAAAGAAATTCGTATTCGTATTCGGCCAGCGTGCTGTCAGCCGGCCGGTAGGCGAGGTACCACCATGAGCTGCCGTCGGCTTGACGGCTAAGCAGGGTTCGCTCTGCAGTAAAATTGATATTGTCATAGCGGGTGCCGTTATTTTCGCCCTGGACCTGCCAAACAACGCCCTGTCCCGGTTCAAATTCCTGCAGACCGGCACCGTAGCCGCCTAACAAAAAAACCTGCGAGTATACCAGTTGAAAATCCAGCTCGACCTCGGAAATGGGCTCTGCGGTCGCAGGGGGCTCGTTGGTGGCGCAGCCTAGATACAGGCTGCCCGCGCAGAAAATCACCAAAATAGAGATATAAATGTTCGGATTTAGTCTCATGTCTATTTGATCGGCCAAAAAAGCGGTTATTCTGAAATTTTTCTTGCAAGAATGGCTGGAAAGGTTTAGTGTACTATTGTACTGTTTATGTAGTACAATAGTACACAGGAGGGAGAACAATCATGAGTGAAAAATGCATTGTAGTGGATTCAATAGCCTATAGCTATGGCAAGGTGAACGCCGTCAAGGGCTTGTCTTTTGATGTATTTCAGGGGGAGATTCTGGGTTTTCTGGGCCCGAA
The DNA here is from genome assembly GCA_964509515.1 of uncultured Spirochaeta sp. Classification (GTDB taxonomy): domain Bacteria; phylum Spirochaetota; class Spirochaetia; order DSM-27196; family DSM-8902; genus Spirochaeta_B. The sequence goes on along the minus strand of CAZDYA010000014.1, from coordinate 11,904 downwards.
CGGGGCTGGAAAATCGACAACCATCAAGATGCTGATTGGGCAGCTTGTTCCCCAGGCCGGTAGCATCCACATTTTGGGGCATCAGGTGAAGGGGCATTCCCCTCAGGTGCATGCCAGAATCGGTGTTAGTTTTGAAGAAAAAAACCTGTATTTGCAAATGTCGGCGCGTGAGAATCTGCGTTTTTTTGCCTCCTTGTTTGGAATAAAAAATCCCGATGTAAACGGGTTGCTGGAGCAGGTTGGTCTGGCTGACCGTGCCAAGGATCGGGTTACCGGGTTTTCCAAGGGGATGCGCCAGCGTTTGATGATTGCCAGAGCCCTTGTTAATAACCCGTCGATCCTGTTTCTGGATGAGCCGACCGATGGCCTGGATCCGGTGTCGGCCAAGGCGATAAGGCAAATAATCCAGCAGCAGGCCAAAAAAGGGACAGCTGTTTTGCTAACTACGCATGACATGCATGAGGCTGAGCTGTTGGCCGATCGGGTGGCGTTTATCAACGAGGGCAGTATCCATGCCATGGATACCCCGGAAAATCTCAAGCTGCAGCATGGTTCACGTTCTGTAAAAGTCAGGGTTCGCACAGCGAGCGGAATCGAATCCCGTAGCATTGAGCTGGATCAGGCCAAGGCTGGCGAGGACCTTAAGCTGGCAGTCGAAGGGGCTCAGGTGGTCACCATTCACACCGAAGAAGCAAGCCTGGAAGACGTCTTTATTGGCATGGTCGGAAGGGGGTTGTAGTCATGGCAGCGGTGCAAAAACAAGGCCCTCCGGGGCATCTGGCCCTGGTGCTGGCTATATTCCGCAAGGACCTCGTGCAGGCCTCGCGCGAAAAGATTTACATGGTGTTATCCGTGGTGGCCCTGGTGATGTTTATTGTTGTTTTTTGGGTGATGCCCGAGAATATTTCAAATACCTATTCAATTGGAATGGTTGCCGATGGTTTGGCAGAACAGCTTGACCCGGAGGCAATAGCAGAAGAGGGTATCGCACTGGAATTCTTTGCTTCGGCCGAGGAGTTGGAAGCAGCTGTGCGTGGGCAAGGCGATCGTGATGAGCCTTTGTCACTTGGCTTGGTCTTGCCGCCCGATTTTATGGCCGCGGGGGCAGCGGGGCAGCCGGTTACAGCCGCGCTCTATGTCAACGAGTATACACCAGACGAGATTCGCTTGCTTGTTCCTTCCCTGCTGCGTGAGGCTGGCTTGCAGCTTGCTGGTGAGCCTTTGCCCATTACAATAGAAAACGAAGCGGGTTTTCTTCAGCCGGAAGGGCAGTCAGGGCCGATATCACTGCGCCTTCGGATGCTTCCGCTGCTGGTGTTTTTTGTTTTGCTAATGGAAACCTTTTCGCTGGCTTCCCTGATAAGTTCAGAGGTTGCAGGGCGGACGGTTGTGGCTGTTTGTGCTACCCCGGCCAATACAGCGGATGTCCTTGCGGCAAAATCCCTGCATGGAATCCTGTTGTCACTTTTCCAGGCGCTTATACTGCTAATGGCGGTTGGTGGCTTGTTTGCCGGTAATCCGGCCATCATGCTAACTGCGATATTGATTGGAGCGGCCATGTTTACCGGTATTGCCATGATAGCCGGTTCAGCCGGAAAAGACTTTTTGGGGACTTTGTTTTTTACCATGGCCTTGGTCTTTCCCATGCTAATACCGGCAATCGGAGCCTTCTTTCCCGGCAGTGCCCCCTTATGGGTGCGTTGGGTTCCAAGCTATGGCATCATGCAAACCTTGATTCATACCACGGCCAACGGGGCTGGCTGGGCCGAGGTTGGTGAATGGCTGTTGGTATCAGCGGCCTGGCTACTGGTGATCTTTGTAGCCGGCTGGCGTATTTTGGGAAAAAAGGCAGGTTCATTATGAAAAACACTATTGGCCGAGTAGCTGCCATTTTAAGAAAGGATTTCGCTGTCGGGCCGCGTTCACCGCTTGTGCTCTTTGCTATCGCCATGCCGATAATCATTACCCTGATAATGTACCTTGTTTTTGGGATCAGTCATGACCCACATTTGGGAGTGGTAGATCAGGGTAACTCTGAGCTTGTCGCTGCTCTGCAGGAGATAGCCGACGCTGAAGGCATACAGGTTACCGTGCTGCCGTCTCTTCAGGAAGCGCAGCTGCGCGAGGCCGTTAATTTGAATGATTATGATGCCGGCCTGGTATTGCCCGCAGGCTTTGATGAGGCTGTCCGCGCCGGGCAGCAACCACCGTTGATTTTCTTTGTTAGCGGCGAGAGCGGCTTTATGGACCGAATTGTACTGGCCGTGACAGCCCTGGAGCAGATTCGTCATGTACAAGGCAAGGAGTCATCTGTACAGGTTGAAATAGTTGATGTTGGTAACAGAGAAGCAATTCCTCTGTCGACCAGATTGATCCCGGTGATTGCCTTTTATGCATTCGCCATCGCAGGGCTATTCGTTCCGGCCTCCAGCATTGTAGAAGAACGGGAGCACCGCACCATTCAGGCCGTGCTGGTTTCACCAGCCAGAGTTAACGAGTTTTTGGTAGCCAAAGCAGTATTTGGCATGATATTGGCTTTCTGTTTGGCCTTCCTGACCTTGCTGTTGAATCAGGCGGTAGGACCATATTGGCTGGACGTCGCCGTCGTCCTCTTTGTTACTTCAATCTTCTGGGCGTTACTGGGTGTGCTGGTCGGCACCCTGGCAGCAAATTCGCAGACTCTTTTTGCGATTATGAAGGGGTCGGGTGTGCTTATGTTTGGCCCGGTAATATTCTACATATTCCCGGATTGGCCGCAGTGGATTGCCAAATTCTTTCCGACCTATTGGGCGCTTGATCCCTTGTGGAGGGTTGTCTCCAATGGTAGCCGCTTGGCTTCCCTTTGGCCATCGCTATTGATTGTGGTAGCCATCTGCATTGCCCTGGCGGCATTGGTCCATTTTACCGGACAGCGCATGTTGCGCAGGATTTCTGCCAGCTAGCGTGAAAGCTATTCGTTCAAAAAATGGTACTGCCGGACGCTCAGGCTAACCGCCTGACCGTCCGGCTTTTTTTTGCTGGCAAAATCATAGGCCCCCACCAAGCCGTACTCGGTTTCGATATCATATTCGTACCAGGCGCCGCGGTAATGTGAAGCCAAGATCTTGCCCTTGATGAAAGGCCCCTTGCCACAGAATTGCAGGTGTTCAGGGCGGATGAGCACCTGGTTTTTCCTGGCCAGGCCGATTGCGATGGCTGGTAAAATATTGGCACGTCCCAAAAACCTCGCTGCCTGGGCTGTTTTTGGCTGCAGATATAAATCCTGCGGAGCACCGCTTTCGACGATGCTGCCCTTGTGCAGCAGAACAATCCGGTCGCTGATGCTAAGGGCCTCGCTTTGGCTGTGGGTCACAAAGATCATCGGGATGCGCAGTTCGCGCTGGATACGTAGCAAATACCGGCGCAGTTCTTCACGCCTCTCGGCATCAATGGCCGAAAAGGGCTCATCCAGTAACAGGGCCCGCGGGCGCGGAGCCAGGGCTCTTGCCAGCGATATGCGCTGCTGCTCGCCGCCGGAAAGACTAATAATGCTTCTCTGGGCGGCTGCTTCCAGACCTACCAGCCGCAGCAGCTCCATGGTGCGGGGCTCGTGCTGGGCACGCGGCAGCCCCTGGGCCCGCAGCCCGTAGGCCACATTCTGTGCCACATTCAGATGGGGGAACAGGGTGGCATCCTGAAAAACCATCCCCAGGCGCCGCTGCTGCGGGCTTTGCCGGCTGATGTCCTGCCCGTCCAGCACGATGCGGCCCTGGTCGGCGGTTTCAAAGCCGGCGATAATCCGCAGGGTGGTCGACTTGCCGCTGCCGCTGGGCCCTAACAGGCTGACGATTTCGTTGTCGGCGGCCGAAAAATTCAGCTCCAGATTGAAATCGGTGTAACGACGGGCAATGCTTTTTATTTCGATCATGTTATTCCCTCGCGGTCGGTTTCTCTGCCAACGGCGGTTCTTTCGGCTAGCAGGAAAACCAGTAATAGCGCGCCCATATACAAGACGGCCAGGGCCAAGGCGGCATCAAAGCTCTGAAAGCCTATCAGCCGGTAAATGGCGACCGGAACCGTGACAATGCGGCCCTGTCCGATCGTCATCACCGCCGAAAAATTGGCCAGCCCAAGGGCCAGCGCCATGGCAAAGGCATGGGTCAGGCCCTGTGCCAGCAGGGGGACATCAAGGCTCCAAAGCCGAAAGAAGCGCCCGGCGCCAACGCTTTGGGCGGCCTCGATGTAATTGGAGCGGTAATTGTCCATGCTTGTGCGTAATATCCGGAATGCCAGCGGAAAGCTCATGATGGCCTGTGACAGGGCAATGACCAGCAGGGGCGGTAGTATGCCGTCCAGCAGCAGACGCAGGCCAAGGCTGAGCGTTACCCCACTGATGGCCAGCGGCAGCATCAGCAGGCTATCCAGCCAGGGGATGCGCTGACCGCGAACAATGCGGGCCAAAAGCCAGGCTGAACTGACGGCCAGCAGGGAGGAAAGCAGGGCGATACCAATGCTGGTCGCCAGCACTTCTGGCAGGGTGCTCTGAATAATGGCGAATAAATTTCGCCTGCCAAGCCTGCCGTCTCCAAGCAGGGCGGCAAAGGCAGCAAGGCTCAATTCACCCCCTGGGCGGAAGGCGCGTATTATCAAGGTTGCCAAAGGCGAAAAAAAGATCATCCCGACGGCGGCCCAGTAGAAAGCAGTCAGCCAGCGGGTTAACCTGCGGCGGCTGCGCCATGATCGTAGTTGCAGCCGGCCGCCCTTGCGGCGCACCCGATGAGGGATGCCGAACTGCAGCAGCAGCACACAACAGCCGGCGATGGCCAGCTGCAGAAAGGCCAGCAGACTGGCGCCCGGCAGGTTTAGTTGCTGAAACATCTCCTGGTAAATGCGTACTTCCATGGTGCTGTATTGCAGACCGCCGAAAACCAGCACAATGCCGAAGCTCATCAGGCAATACAAAAATATTACGGTAAAAGAAGAAAGGATGGCTGGCATCAGCAGCGGGATATCCAGCCGCCAAAGCCGCCGGAAAAAGGATTCTCCCAGTGAGCTTGAGGCCTCGCAAAGCTGTTCATCTACCGCCTGCCAGCCGTCGGCCAGCATCCGCAGCGCCACCGAGATGTTAAACAACACATGAGCCAGAATTATGCCAAAGGGCGAATATATCGTGCTGGCGCTGCTTCCCAGCAGGGTGTTAAGCAGGCCGGATCTTCCATACATGCTGATGACCGCCAGCACAATCACCAGGCTGGGCAGCACGAAGGGCAGCAGGGTTATGCCTTGAATGGCCCGGCGTCCGGGGAAGCTAATATGCGACAGCAAATAGCCGCCCGGCAGGGCAATCAGCACGCTAAGCGCCGCGCTGACAGCCGCCTGTCCCAGCGAAAAGCGGATGCTGGCGCGCACAGACTGGCGCCCAAGTAGGTCAAGCAGTTCTTGCCAAATACCCACGCCGGCTGCGCTCTCGGCCAGGCCACGCCAGAACACCGCCAGGAGCGGCGCGATCAGCGCCAGCAGCATCAAGGCTCCAGCCAGCAGTGGAGGCCAGTTTGGCCTCCATGTGGGCCTCAGGGTATTGCTCATTGTCCGATTACATCTTCCCATTCAGTCAGCCAGGCGGCGAAGTTTTCCTCGACATACTCAGGCTCGAGCCTGACAGCCTTGATGGCGCTGGCTCCATCGCCGAAGCTGGCCGGCAGTTCGGCCTGCGGGTGCACCGGGTACATAAATTGATTCAAGGGAATCAAGGACTGGAACTCCGGGCTGACCAGGTAGTCCATTACCAATTGCGCCCCTTCGCGGTTCGGTGCTCCGTTAACGATGCCGGCCAGCTCAACCTGCATATAGGCCGCGCCATCCAATAGCACCGCACGGTAGCGCTCAGTCTCTTCGAAATGTCGATGGTAGGCCGGGCTGGTTTCGTAGCTGACGACCAACGGTGCCTCGCCCTGCGCGTAAAGGCCGTAGCCGTCCGACCAGCCGCTGCTCACGGTCAGAATATTGGGCTTAAGGGAGCGCCAGAAATCCAGGTAGCCATCCTCTCCGAACACGGCAATGGTGAACAGCAGAAAATTCCTGCCAGGTGAGCTGGTTCCAGGATTTAACATGATGAATGAGCTGCGCAGATCAGGGTGCAGTAGATCGCCCCAGGACGCCGAGCCGTCGGCCAGCAGGCTGTCCGCCGCTGCGCCGTCCAGCCCATCGGCATCAGCATTGACAGTGATATAGCCAAAATCGAATGGTATGGCCTCATAGTCCTCGTCGATCAGCAGCTCCGGGCGCAGCAGTTGCAGCGTCGCCGGCTGGTAGGCAGCAAGCATCTTTTCGGCCTTCAGGCGCGGCAGATAGCTCTCATCCAGGCCGATCACGACATCGGCGACGGGTGCCTGTTTTTCCAATAGCAGCTGGGTGAAAAGGGCCCCGGTATCGCCCGGGCGCTGTATCTCGACCTGCAAGCCGTGTTCGCCTTGCATATGCGCTGCAATGGCATCAACCAGGTCGCCAGACAGGGAGTCGTAACTGTAGATAATTACAGTCTTGTCGCGGTCATTGTCGCTTGGCTGGCAACCGGCAAAGCCAAACCCCAAGGCAATGGCCAGGGCAAGCAGTCCAGCCCTTCTTGTGAGTACAGTAGAAAAAATCATGATTCGTCTCCTGTTGTTTCTATTGCAGGGGCGATCATGCTTGTGAATAGATTTTTTGCAGCAGGACATTTTCCCTCCGCCGGCATTACCCGGATCAGGTTCATGGGTATGATCTCAGCCGCAGTCGCCAACTACATTGGCGGTCTGCAGCACCCCTTACAAGGCTAACATAGCGATGTCGGACGGCTTGGTCAATCCCGTCTACAGGTTTTCAGCGGGCATAGGAAAACTGACCCCAACTGAGCGGATTTCAATCGGCCCGAACTCATTGCCTTCTCCGGTCCAGCTGCGTCGGAAGGTCATTGGAAAGACGGTATACTGGCCATCTTCTTCCACGGCGATCTGGGCGCTAAGGTAAAGGTAGGCGTTGGCGCTGATGGTATCGTCGTTGGTGATCTCGGCAACGATACGCTCTTGCCAGTCTTCGCTGGTAATGACTACCTTGGCAACCGTTCCGTCATAGCGGGCAGAATATAGCTCAGCAAGCTTTTCTTTGATCGCCTGGCCGTCGGAACCGCTGTAGGCATCTTCGTCCATCCGGGCATTGGCAAAGCGCTCATTGGCCTTTTCCCATGCCGCCTGGGCGTCCTGCAGGATGCGTTCTGCCTCGGCGGCGATCTCTTCATCATCGGGTTTTACTTTTTTGGCCAGCTCAACCCGGTTGGTGATCAGCTGCAAGCCTTTGGCAGCCAAATCAAGGCGGTTGTAGTATTCCATCGAAAAGACTTCGCTGTCGGCTTCGTTCAGCAGCCCGGAGACGTAGGCATCTACCCGGCCCTTGGCCTTTTCCATCTGGCTTTCGATGTCGCCCAGAATGCTGCGCAGGTTCATATCCTTGGCGGCTTGATTGACCTCCATGAAATCGTTGCGGCTTTGGTTGTCGGGCAGAACGGCCTCCATTTCCTGGAGCATGGTGGCTGTTTGGCCGAAGATCTCCTGTGCCTGTGGCATGATTTCGGCGACTTCGTCAATTTCACTGTATCGGGCGATGCTGCGGTTCAGGGTGTACAAGGAAGGCAGGCTGCTTTGCCAGCGGGTAAAAACCACCTCGGCCTCGCTGGCTGCCTGGGAAGCGGCCTGCTGTTTTTCGGCCTCCGCCTGGGCCTGCTGCTCCTGGGTGGCAATATCGGCGGCCAGCTTGGCCTTTTTGGATTCCAGTTCGACTCGGTAATCCTGCAGGCGGCTGCGGGCTCGGTCAAAATCGGCCTGGACAAAGTCCTCGCCTTCATAAGTTTCCAGGGTGTCTAGGCGGGCCTCAGCGGTGGCCAGGTCAGCCTCTCCCTGTTCAAGCTCATCCCGGCTGTAGATGGCGGTACGGGCCTGACGAAGGATGCTGTTGATTTCGTTGATCTCGGGCCGAAAGGCAGTGATGGCGGCCGAACTGGCGGCGGC
>CAZDYA010000014.1:0-3786 GCA_964509515.1 uncultured Spirochaeta sp. | reverse complement strand
TGATTTCGTTGATCTCGGGCCGAAAGGCAGTGATGGCGGCCGAACTGGCGGCGGCTGGTGCAACAGCTGGGGCTGCTGCTGCCGCTGCTGTTGCTTCGACCTCGGCAGGCTGCGCTTCAACCCCGGCAGGCGCAACTTCTGCGGTCTCGCTAGCCGGAGCCGCTTCCTCTGCCGTTGCATCCGCCGCAGCTGGCACTGCTTCCTCTGCTGCTGCCACTTCCTCGGCAGCCGGAGCCGCTTCCTCTGCTGCCGCTGGCGCAGCTTTCGCGGTCTCGCTAGCCGGTGAGGCTTCTACCGCCGCCTCTTCCGCCTGCCTGCTTGCCGAAGCGGTTTCAGTCGGCCGCCTACGGGTGCGGACCGGCGGGCCGACGGCCGTCCCGGGAGCGTTTTGGGCCTGCTCAACCAGCCTGGCTTCCTGCAGGACGATACGAGCCTGTCCTATTCGCAAAAGACGGTTTCTGATAATCGGTGAGCGGGCATTAACGCCGTTTTCGGTCGCCCAGGCCAACAGCTGTTCTTCGGCGGTGCCTAATGCCATTTCGGCCTCTGCCAGGTCGGCCTGGTAGCGGATCAGCATCTCGGCCTGTTGAACAAGTTCGTCTATGGAATCAATTCCGGAGGGATTATTGTCTGTGCTGTCGGCAGCAACAGGCAAGGCAAGCAATAAAATGGCAGCGCCGAAAAGGAATACGGCGCGAAATTTCTTATGGTTCATGGTCATCTCCCGGTGCTACCAGTATTGAACACGCAACCAGTATTGTCAATTATCGGCTTGCTGCAGGCCTTGCAGGTAGCGTATGTGATCCCTTTGTTTCCTGTTCCAGGATGTGCGGAAGCGGCAGCGCAGGAAGTCGGGGTTGATTTCTTGCAGATTGCGGGGGACCGGGCTTGGGGGCTGGCGAAGAGAGGCGGCGCGCCGGGCGCGCCGCCAACACAGCTCTTATTAATAACGGGCTGTTACTCCTGGTTGTTGATGTTTACCTTGATGGTGTCCTGGGCTTCCGGGTTGACCTTGGGCGGCACCTTGATGCGGAGGACTCCGTCGAACATGGTGGCGATGGCCATGCTGTGGTCGAACTTGTCGCTGGGGACGTAGTATTTTTGTTCTTCGATGGCCTTGAGTTTTAGCCGGTGTTTAAAGAACTGGGCGTCCTGCGGCGGGGTGTTTTCTTCAGGCGGGGTTGCGGAGAGCAGCATGTACTCGCCCTTGAATTCCAGGTCGATGTTTTTCTGGGTGAAGCCGGCCATGGCGAATTCGAAGACCAGCATTTTTTCTTCGGTGATGTAGATGTTGGCTGGTGGATAGGCGTAGCTGGGGTAGTAGTCGCGGCGTTCGCTGTCACCCGGCGGGAACTTGCCTGCGAGATTGGTGGTTAGGTCCTCGGCGGCCGAAAAGATGTCGTCCATCAGTTTGCCAAGGTCGAAAAATTCATGCTGTTTCATACAGCACCTCCTGTGTTTGCCCCTTGCGGCGGCGTTGTTTTTGGCGGCTCCGTACGGCAGCCGCTGGATTCCCGTTCGGCGAATCCTCTTTGAATATACTCATTTTGTGTTCTCTGGTACACTGCCGGGGTGAAAATTTTATGGATTGGCGAAATAGTTAGTAAGGCCGGCATGTTTGCGGTCAAGTCGGTGCTGCCGCGTTTGCGCAAGGAGCTGGAGCCGGATTTGGTGGTGGCCAATGCGGATGGGGCGACTAATGGTTATGGCTTGGGCAAGAATCATTCCTTGTACCTGCGCAAGCTGGGAGCCGATGTGGTGACCCTTGGTGATCAGGCCTATTTCAAGAAGGATATGGTGCCGCATATTCAGCAGTCGCGTTTTATTCTGCGGCCGGCAAATCTGCCGCCCGAAAGCCCGGGCCGGGGCTGGATTATTCAGACGGCGGGCGAGCAAAAGGTGGGGATTATTTCCTTCCTTGGGCAGTCGGGGTTTGGGCGGATGCACGGCAATAACCCCTACACCTTCTTGCCGGTGCTGGTTGACAAGATTCGCGCCGAGACGCCCTTTGTCTGTGTGGAATTCCATGCGACGACGACGGCCGAGAAGAACTCCCTGTTTTGGCTGGCTGATGGCCGGGTAAGTGCGGTCGTTGGCACGGGAACTCGGGTGCAGACGGCGGACAACCGGGTGCTGCCGCGGGGAACGGCGGTGATTACCGATCTTGGCCGGACGGGCAGTTTGACCTCGGTAGGCGGCTACAAGCCGGAGCCCGAGATTGCGCAGTTTTTGCGATCCATTCCCAAAAAGAGCGAGGACGCCTGGGGCGATGTGCGCTTTCAGGGGGTCTTGTTGACCCTGGCCGATGACGGTCGGGGGGAGTCTATAGAGCGGATTTCAATTGAGGTTGAAGTGCCGGAAGAGAAGTTCGGCGACGGTGCTGGCAATGATGCTGCTAGCGATGACGGGGATTAGGCTGGGGCTGGGATCAGGATGTGATTGTGATGTCGCCGGTGCGGTTTTCTAGCCGTTGGTTTTGGCGACGATTTCGCAGATGGTGTCGGCCATGTGCGACAGGCTTATCTGGCTGCCAAGGTAGCCGGCGTCATAGGCTACCTTGGGCATGCCGTAGACCACGCAGGATTCGGGATCCTGGCCGATGGTTATGGCGCCTTTTTGGTAGAGGGTGCCGATTTCCCGGGCGCCGTCGCGGCCCATGCCAGTCATTATGGCTGCAATACAGCGATTTTCGTATTCGGCAGCCACTGAGCGGAAAAGCACGTCGGCAGATGGCCGGTGGCCGTTTTCCGGCGGGGCATCGCTAAGGCTGATGCTACCGGGGCTGCCCTTGTGCACCAGAATGTGTTTGTCTCCTGGGGCTACCAGAATGTTGCCGGGGAGCAGTTTATCGCCGTTTTCGGCTTCCTTGACGCTCATGGGGCAGATGCGGTCCAGGCTTTTGGCGAACTCCCGGGTAAAGCCGGCGGGCATGTGCTGGACAATGACGATTGGCACTTGCAGCTTGGGGTCGATGGCGGCCAGCATTTTGCGCAGGGCATTAGGGCCGCCGGTAGATATTCCAATAGCAATCAGATCAATGTGGCGCGGCTGGCTGCCGGGACTTAATCGGGGCAGGTCTTTCTGCAGGCTGCTCAATACAGATGGCTTGGCGGCCTCGACCTTTTTCTCGGCAGCTTCGCGGAGGCCTGGCTTGCTGTCTTTCTTGTTGTCAGCCTTGCGGCGGTCCTCCAAGCTGGTGGTATGGTGGACGTCATGGTCCGCCGGTGGAGCCGTCAGGCTTTTTCCGATTGATCGGGCATATTTTCCGCCGTAGGCGCGGATCAGGGCCAGTAGTTGATCGGCGACTACATGAATATCGGTAGAGATTGAGCCAGAGGGTTTGGTTAGAAAATCAGAGGCTCCCATGGAAAGGGCGTCCATGGTTATCTTGGCACCCTTGCGGGCGATAGACGAAAGGATGACTACCGGGACGGTGATGCCGTTTTTGCGGCGGGCTTCCAGGAATTCCAGGCCGTTCATGTCCGGCATTTCCAAATCCAGAATGATAATGTCCGGTTTAAGGACCGGAATTTTCTGAAGGGCAAAATTGCCGTTCATGGCCTTGCCAGCGACCTCCATATCGGGGGCTTGGTCAATCATTCTGCTAATCAGGTTTCGCATAAGGGCAGAGTCGTCAACAACGAGTACCGATATCTTTTCCATGCGTCTGTCGCTCCTTCGGTAATGACCTATTACACGCTTTTGCGGTATACGCAGGCCCAGTCCGTTTTTACAAATTCAAATTTGGTTCCCATTCCGAACAAGGATTCTGAATGGCCGATATAC
>CAZDYA010000013.1:0-13913 GCA_964509515.1 uncultured Spirochaeta sp. | reverse complement strand
GGGATTTTCTTATCCAGCAAATGCTCAATCAAATGTGTACCTAAAAACCCTGCTCCGCCAATTACTACTGCTTTCATATTTACGCCTTTCCTTTTGTACCTTGTACATACTCTGCGATATCCAAAAATGTCTGCTTCAGATCATATTTGGGCTGCCACCCTAGTTCTTTCCTGGCCTTGTCGATAGAAAAATACCTGTATCGAAAACCCATATCAAAAATTTCACTGGTAATCTTGGGGGGGCTAAAAGACAAACCTTCCATCAATGAAATCAAGGGCATCAGCACCTTGCCCACGGCCTGTGAAAAGGTTCTAGCCGGCGGCTGAGCGCCCAGAACATCGGCGATGGTGGAAATCAGCTCGACATGACTGTAATTCCCGCCGGTCAGAATATAGCGCTGGCCGCTGAGGCCTTTTTCAGCTGCCGCAACAATACCGGAAGCGACATCCCGAACATCGACGCAGGCTAAACCACCAGGCATCATGGCCGGCAAAGCCCCGCTGCCAATCGAATCAAGCAAGGGGGCAATCTTGCTGTCACCAGGGCCATAGATTGATGATGGATTAACAACGACAGCCGGCAAGCCTTCAGCGGCATCGGCCATGACTTCCTGCTCCGCCAGATACTTGGAGTAAGCATAGGCATATTTCCCGGCCTTGCTCCAATCAAAATCCAGATTCTCATCAGCTGGCATATCCTTGTCATCAGAGTAACCAATGGCTGCTGTCGAGCTGATGTACACCAGCTTTCCCACCGCGTTTTTCTTGCATAGATCAAGCACCACCCGGGTACCGCCCCAGTTTTGCTCCAGCATTTTCTTCCGGTCTTTACGCCAAAAAGACACCATAGCCGCACCATGAACAACCAGGTCTGCATTGGCAAAAAAGGCTTCCATGGTTTCGGGCTTCAGCAGATCAATGCCGTATTCAATCTGTAGTCGGGGATGGTTCTTGATATCCGCCAGAAAGACCGGCCGCTGCGAACGGGCCAGAATAATCACCTGGGCCTGGGGATACTTCTCAATCAAGCTGGTGGCGGTATACTGGCCAAGAAAGCCCAAGCCGCCTGTAATAACAATTTTTTCCAATGGACACTCCTGTACTAGAGTGTGACCTCCTTAGCGATCATGGGCAAGAGCTTCCAGGGCAAGTTGTCGTGCTTTTTCAAATGAATCACAGATATATAGCCGATCTATCTCCTGACTCAATTTATGCGCCTCCATTTCCTTGATGGTCGGCTCATTTACGCCGGACAGAATCAGATGAACACCCTTATGATTAAGAATGCGCAAAACCTCTTTCAGGGTATGCATTCCGGTATGATCGATAAATGATACATGCCGCATTCTGATTATCATCACCCGGCTGCGCAAACCGATTTCCTCGATAACCTCGGCATAGCGCCGGGCAGAGGCAAAAAACAAAGGCCCGCTGATCTCAAAGACCGACAAGCCTTCCGGCAAATCCTCATAGTTTTCAATCACATCCGTATCAACAATGTGATCGATTCGGTTTCCGCTGATATCCGACATCCGCTTCATGAAAAGAACGGCAGAAAGCACTACCCCAACCTGTATCGCAATCGTCAGATCAACCAGAACCGTCAGCAAGAAGGTTACCAGCAGCACCAGGCTGTCAAAAATGGAGCTGGTCAATATGGCGACAAAAGACCGCCACTCACTCATATTGTAGGCGACAACCATCAAAATACCTGCCAGACAGGCCATGGGAATCAGCTTGGCCCAGGCCCCAAAGAACAGCATGATTCCCAGCAGGGTGATGGCGTGAACCATACCGGCGATTGGGGTACGGCCGCCGTTCTTGACGTTGGTGGCTGTTCTGGCAATGGCCCCGGTGGCCGGGATGCCGCCAAAAAAGGGGGTGATTATGTTGGCGATCCCCTGGGCAACCAGCTCGGTATTCGACCGGTGCTTGCCGCCAATCATGCCGTCGGCCACCACCGCAGAGAGCAGCGATTCAATGCCGCCCAGCAAGGCGATAGTCAAAGCGGGGCCAATAAAGCCCGGCAGCTGTGCCCACTCAAACTGGGGAAACACGAAAGAAAAACCCTGCGGTATACTGCCAAAGTGAGTCTCGATAGTGGCCACCGGTATTTCAAAAAACTTGACGGCCAGCGTTATGACGATGATTGCAATAAACGAGCCAGGGACCCTCTTTGTCAGTTTCTTGGCCGCCAGCGTTATCAGGATGGTTAGCCCCGTGATAATCACGGCGGCCAGGCTGATTCCACCAAGGTTGGACAAATACACCTGCCATTTCCCCAGAAAATTTGCGGGGACAGCCGACACCGGCAAACCAAGGGCATCCTTTATTTGGGTAGAAAAGATAATCAGCGCCACCCCGCTGGTAAAACCCACAATCAGCGGATGAGGAAAATATTTTAACAGGGTCCCCAGCCGCAACAGGCCCATCAACACCATAATGACACCGGCCATAACCGTGGAAATCAGCAAACCCTGAACCCCATACTGTTCGACTATCCCGTAAACAATAACGATAAAAGCGCCAGTCGGCCCCCCTATCTGAACCCGGCTGCCGCCCAGCAGCGAGATCAAAAAACCGGCAACTATTGCCGTAATGATCCCCTTCTCTGGCGAAACCCCCGAAGCAACGGCAAAGGCAATCGCCAAAGGCAAAGCAACGATGCCCACAACGATGCCGGCCATCACGTCACGGCCGATCTGTTTGACGTTCAGCCCTTGATGCACAAGGCTAAAAAAAATGGGGCGAAAAACTGTTTGCATGATTTATTCCTTAAATACGCGCTTCTGCCATTGTAACTAATCTATCTTCGATATCGGCTGCCGCCGCCTCGGGAACATAGACCAGCAGGCGATCACCCGGAAAGATCTCTGTCCCCCCCTTGGGAATCACTTCCTGCTCGCCGTGCTCGATAGCAACGATCAAAATCCCCTCCGGCCAGGCAACATCCCTGATTTGCTTGTGCGCCAGCTGCGAGCCAAGCCCAACCGGCACCTCGATTACTTCACGGCGGGTATGGACTACCGCGCCGCCTCCGGTAAGGCCAGCACAAACTGCCTTGGGACTCTGTTCCCGCAGGATACGCTCAAGAAAAACATCGTAAATACTGCGCGACTTGATAAAATCGCTAACAACGAAGGCCGATATGCAACAGGCCACCAAGCCGGAAAAATGAGAAAAGTTACCGCTCATCTCCAGTATCAAAACGGCACCGGTTACCGGGGTTTTGACGACACTGGTAAAAAAGGCCGCCATCCCCAAAATCACAAATTTTAGATGCATTGTGCTGTCAATTACACCAAGGGCCTCCAGCGAAACCCCGCAAAGCTTGCCCAACAGTGCTCCGCAGGCCAATAGCGGCAGAAATATCCCCCCCGAAACACCGGAGCCATAACAGATTGCCGAAAACAGCAGCTTGACTGCCAACATGATGACCAGCATTACAAAGGATACTTCCATGGCCGACAGGCTTTGAATCAGGTGATGTCCACCGCCGGATAAATCGAACAGGTATACGGCAATCGGCACAGACAATAACAGCGGCAATATTGGACGGAAAACGGGTGGTATCCTGCTCTTCTTGTACAGGTCCATCGAGACGTACATTGCCTTCTTGAACCAGTGCCCGACAATGGCGGCTGCCGCGCCCAGAATTATCGCTGCCGGTAAAAACTCGGCGCGGAAAACCTGTATTTCACCGAAGGAAAAAACAGGTTCCAGCCCAAAAAAACGGCTGACAACCATATAGCCGGAAAGCGATGCCCCCATCGCACAAGCCACCAGCATGGCAGAGAAATGCTTGTGCAATTCTTCCACCACAAAAAGCACCCCTGCCAAAGGGGCGTTAAAGGCCGCCGCCAATCCTGCGGCTGCACCACTGGTCATCAGGATTTTACGCTCTACCAAAGGACGGCGGAAAACCGAAAGAAAGGTTTTGCCGGTATAGGCCCCCAGCTGAATGGAAGGCCCCTCCCGGCCGAGCGAAAGACCGGCGCCGATTGCCAGGACCGAGCCAAACATTTTTAATGGCAGCTCAGGCCACCAGGACAGCTGCAATTTGTGGGTCAACTCTCCGCGGATTTGCGGGATACCGCTGCCCTTGATCATCGGCCAGCGCGAGTTGATCCAGCCCAGTACCAAACCCAGCAAAGCAAGCCCCAGCATCCACAAAAGGTACATGGACCAGTGCGAAGTAGTCAGCGCATCATACAGGCCATGCCGCCAGTCCTCGGCATGCTCAAGCAGGTACCTAAAGACCGCCACAATCAGTCCGGTAGCCATACCGATAATAATGCTTTCAATAAAGACAGCAAATCGTGAGGAATACCACCGGGCAACCCGGGTCTGAATACGCTGGATCATGGCCTTACTTTACCAGATTGTAAAAATAAAATCATCATGATTCACAAGCGGGCTAACAATCTTTACACTGAATCAATGCAAGTTAGCTTTGTCTGTATTCACATTGAAAGATCCAGTCGCTCCGTCCCATTGGGGGCGGCCATGGTGGCCAGCGCCCTGCGTGCGGCCTTCCCGGAAACCATTTCGGTCGAAGTGGTTGACGCATATCTGGAAGAGGCCAGCAAAATTCAACTTGATAGAATCATGGCTACCAGGCCGGACTATATCGGATTTTCAATCTACCTATGGAATACCGAGGCCTCAATCAATTTGATAAGAGAACTCAAAGCCCAGCTTCCGCAGGTCCGAATTATGGTCGGAGGACCACACCCCAGTGCCCTGCCCGCATATTTTGCCGGCATTCCAGAGATTGACTACGTCTTTACCGGCGAGGCCGAAGCCAGTATCGTGAATTTCTTTGCCAGCAAGACAAAACCGGAAAACAAAACCATCCACCCATCCTGCCCCCCGGAATTGGACCAGCTACCATCCCCTTATCTGGATGGCGTTCTGCAAGCCAAAAACTATTCCGGTCTGCTTTGGGAATTTTCACGCGGCTGTCCCTTCCGCTGTGCCTTTTGCTACGAAGCGCGCGGCAGCAAGCAGCTTCGCCGCTTTCCGCTTGAACGCCTTCAGCAGGAACTAGCCGCCTTCCAGCAAGCCGGCGTTAACGAAATAATGGTTCTTGACCCGACCTTCAATTATAATCCGATCCAGGCCAAAGAGCTTTTACGCATGCTGATCGATAGCGAAGCGGATATCCACTGGAACTTTGAAATCAGGGCCGAGTATCTTGACGAAGAGATGGCCGCCCTTTTTTCGATGCTCCCATGCAGCGTGCAAATCGGCCTGCAAAGTACTGAATTGCCCGTGCTGAAAAGGGTTAACCGCAGCTTCAACCCCGAGCTGTTTTTTGACAAGCTACTGCTTTTGCACGAAACCGGAACCCCCTATGGCCTGGATTTGATGTACGGCCTGCCGACCGATTCCCTGCAAGGCTTTCTACGCAGCCTGGATTTTGCTTTCTCGGTCGTCCCCAATCATATTGATATCTTTCCTCTGACCATTTTGCCTGGGACACCTCTGGCGGATCAAAGCGCTCAAGGAACGGTCGAAACCTGGTCGGCAGTGGAAATGCAGGCGGCCGCCGGGATCTCGCGAACCGTTGACATCTTTTACAACCAGGGCAAGGCGGTGAGCTGGCTGGATATTATGCTATCCAACCTTGAAACATCCGCCAGTGAATTCTTTGACATGCTGGCAAGCGAACCACTCCTGCAGGCCATCACCGACCCCCGACAATTTCAAACCCAGGCTATCTCGACCGCCTGCAAGAAACTTGACCTGATGGAATATGAAGCGCTGGTGCAAACATTGGCCCAATACTTCTGGCAAATAAACAACCTTGATTTTACTGGTCCCACAATTCAGGAATACAAACATGATCCACTAATAATCATTGCCTGCCTGGAGGACGGCACCAGTGATTTTGACAGCATTCTTCCCATGCTGACCGCCAGTCCAACCTGGCTTGCCATCAGCGAAGACGAGGGATCTATCAGCCATAGGCTCTGCAACCAAAGCGAATACCAGGATTTTCTTACGCAAAAGAAAAGTTGACCAGTCCAACTGTATTAGATATATTATATATATGAACAGGAGGATATTATGGCTATTTCGCTTTATACAACACCATCATGCGGGTACTGCACCCAGCTTAAACGCTACCTGAAAGAACGCCACGTGCCGTTCAAGGAATACGATGTTTCGCGCGACATGCGACGCGCCGATGAGATGATAAAAAAATCAGGTCAGATGGGTGTGCCGGTGCTCGACATCAACGGCAAGGTGATTACAGGATTTGACAAAGAAAAGATTGACCGTGCCCTTCGCTAAGCCTTAATCAAGGCTGCATTGCATGATGTGCCAGCCACGCTTGCGTGCCAGCCTCTCCAGCCGGTGGTCGGGATTCGCCGCTACCGGCCTGCCCACCTTTTCCAGCAAAGGCCTGTCGTGGATGCTGTCCGAATAAAAAGAGCATTCCTTCAAATCAACGCCGGCCAGATTTGCGGCCTCGATTACCTTGTTTAGTTTTTCCTGCCCAAAGGCTGGCGGGCCAACCAGGCGGCCGGTCGCCAGCCCGTCAACAAACTCAAGACGGGAAGAAATAACCTCATCAACCCCAAGGTGCTCAGCCAGCGGACGCACCAGCAGGTCTATCGAAGAAGTAGCAAAAACCACCTTGGTGCCCTGCGCTCTTAAACGCTCAATCTCCTGCCGCATCTGAGGATAAATCGATGCCTTACCCAAGCGTTCAAAGGCGGCTTGCACCACCACCTCAAAATCGGGCTGAGGTATTCCCCTGATTTCACGGATGGAACCGGCATAGGTATCCCACTTTGGCATCCAGAAACGGTAGCGAAAATAATAAACCAGAAACTGGATAATAAAGGCGAACGACACAAGTTTGCGCCGCCGCGCCTCGCTAATAAAATGCTCGCCTGTAGAGGTCTTAACAATTGTGTGATCAATATCAAAAAAAGCAATCTTCTCCACGCTCAGCTATTCTCCCCGTCCCATGATAGCGGTCTGCCGGGTCTGGGCACAATCCCCCAGGTGCCTTTTTGGTACTTTTTATAATCCGGGTAGCGACTGGAAGTAATGCCCTCGGTAAACCAGGTTGAGCCCATAAACAGCAGGGTAAGCAGAACAGGTCCGGCCACCGTCCAGTGCAGGGGGGTTCCAATAACAACCGCCCCCATGGCAAAAATGCTCCACCAAACCCCCAGCTCGCCCAGGTAGTTGGGATGACGGCTGCGGCGGAATAATCCTGTCACGCAAAAACCACGCCGACGGTCAGGATGATCAGAAGATACCCTGGCCTTGCGCTGCTGGAAATTCCACTGCTGCTGATCAGCCACGGTTTCAATAATCAGAAAGAACAGTGCGGCAGCACTGGCCACCCAAAACAGCGGGCCCTGTGTTGCCAGGCACAATGTGGTCTGCTGTGATTGCAGATACATGACATAAAGTGGAATAGTAAAGCAAATAAACAAAAAGTGCTGATAACCGGCAATAAAGACGAGATTAAACAGCTGCCACAAAACGGGTTGATTAATGCGCGCTTTTAGGATTGGCCAGCGGTAGTCCTCCTCGCCCGAATATCCCCCGCGGCGGGCAAAATTGAATGTCAGCCTAAGTCCCCACAGGGTAACAAGCACAGCGGTGAAAACAAGCACCCCGTTCCATCTGGAAGCCGCGGCATATATCCAGGCCAGGCCAATGGGCGCGGTGCTCCACAAACGGTCTGTCCAGCTGTAATCCCCGGAAATTAGTCCGGCAAAAAAACTCAACAAAACCAGCAAGGCTATTACAGACAGGATATGCGGTAGCGGATCGCTCTGTGCCAAGGGGGGCAATACCCCGCCAAGCATAAGCCAAACCATGCCGGCGATAACGACAACAAAGAAAAGGATAATGTGAACGACACTGATGCGATGATTACTTATTTTTTCCATATCGCGCATTGTAACCCATAAAAACTGTTTTGTGGAAAGTTATATCCACTTTCCGGTTTGCAGGTTTTTGGTAAGCCTGGCGACAAATTTTGCCGCCGGCATGCCATCGACGGCATCATGATCGAATAGAACTGTCAAGCTCATGATGTCTCTGACTTCCACCTTGTTGTCCACTACCCAAGGCTTTTTGTTTACCGATCCAATCCCGAAAGCAATATTATGTATGCTTTTTGGGATTATCCATCCGCTGGTGTTGCCGGCCAATCCGACATTTGTAACCATCACTGTTCCCATGTTCTTTTTTATTGAAAACGGATTTTTTAGAATATATTTCCAGATCAACAGACGGATTCGCTGGGGCAGCATAAAGAAAAGCAAATTGCGCCGATTGGATTTGCGGTCATTGATTACATAGTCCTGCCGGCCGTCGATATTTCTGGCCTTAACATCTTCCAGCTGCTGAAAGATATCAGCCAATGATCGGCTGCCTGCATCCCTGATTATCGCGGCCAGAGGAACCCGAACACCGTTTACAACTCGCTCCACCGTAAATGAGATGTCAACATCATTAAAAATAACCTGCCTGTTTCCCCTTGTGTTTATGGCATGTACCTGCTTAAAATCAGCAACTGTTGTCCCGATAGTTTTTAACAGCCAGGCCATAAAACTACATTGCCCGCCATTTCTTATTTGATTCTTGATCATGTTTTTGGCGTCTGTTACATCGATCTCCAGCAAGCCAATGATATGGTGCTTCTTACGCCCGATGACACCAACATCAAATGTAGCTACCCGTGAATCAGGGAAACTTGAAATGAAGTAATTGCTATCCATGATACCGCCCAACCCTACTGATTAACCGCAGCATGAATGTAGGGAATAATCGTATCATTCTTGCTGCCGCCGATGGCGTCATAGGTCAGGGATACCACCGGCACGCCGGTTACCTCTTCGATCCGCGAAGCGATAGCCTCGGTAACCAGTCCGGCACAGCAGAAGCCAGGATTTAACTGAACGAACAAGGCCACATCAGGATAGTGCTTTTTGATATACCAGGTTTTCAGTACGTTATCCGCCGTCTCGCCGGAATGATCAACCCGCAGATTATAGCGTGCCAGAATATCGGAGGCATCGTCATCGTAGCTGTGCGCAGACTGCTGCAGCACACGCTCAAACTCGCTCTGATAGGCCTTTTCCAGATAATTCATGGCCGCCTTCAATAGCTTAAAGGCCGCCAGTCGCACGTACTGCCCCTCTTTGAGCCAGCGGGCAAAATAGTTTTCAGCCGTCATCATGGCAAAATCACTGTACGGCGTAGTTATGACCTCGCCGCCATGCGCTTCAATAGTATGAATAATATCCTGATTAAACACATCATTATCGCGCACGTAAAAATCGCCAAACAGGGCGATCTTGGGCCGACGTGCCTCGCGGTCATAGGGAATGGCCTCGAATTTGGCCAGCACGGTCTTTACGACCTCCAGCCGGTCAACCCCCGGGTTTTCAAAGACCTGTTGAAACAGGCCCAGACATTCGGCGATTACCTCGTCGGTCTGACCGGGATTGTATTCGTATGGACGAATCCGGCAGCCCAGCCGCCGTAAAATACCGGCGAACAAAAAGGCAAAGTAGGCATGAATGGGCGCCAAGGGGGAAATATCCTTAAAGGTAACCTCGCCGACATAAAGCTGGGTATGTTCAAAACCCCTACCCCTTTCATGAATCAGATTACGAATGTAGAGCGGAAACAAGGGTATGTTGCAGGCAAAGTTGGCATCGGCCATCCACAAAACTGTTTTGGCCGGATCAAGGCCTTCGCGATCAACCGTCTCGATATAGTTCTCGGCGATGACGTTCATGGGCAGGCACTGACCGGTATTGGTATGCAGGCTGCGGCGTATCAGGCTCTCGCTCTCGGGCATGACCCGGGCATCAACGCCCTGCCCGCGCAGGACGGCTGCCAGCAGGGGCAGCGTCAGGCTGTCCCAGTTTGGCAGCAGCAGGGTCGCGCCGCGCGGGTTCTTACGATACCAGGGGCGCAGCTGGGCCGGGATTTCTTCGGGACTGTCACCACCTGCGGACCACAATTTGCCAACCTGGCCCAGCCGTATGACCGGCAGTCTTATTCCAGTCAGCCCGAAACGTGGCAAGCGACTCCCCAAACCCTGTATCCAGTTTTTCGGCGGTTTGGTAATGCTGTCCGGTTTTTCCGCTGCTGCTTCGGGCAATGCTTCCGGCGAATCAGCCACTGGCGGGGCTTCCTGCAAGTGATTGCGGAAGGTCCTTACCGCGGCTTCAATTCTGGTTTCATAACCAACCGCCGAATCATGCTCATCCAGCTCAAGCACCAGGTAGGGTTTACCGGCTGCTTCCATTATCCGCCGGAAGAAATCCACCGCAAAACTGTCAGGCCCGCATTTAAAGGCGGTTACATATACCGGATACAGGCCTGGGGTTCTGGCCGCTTTAACAGCAGCCCGAATAGCGGCTTTGGCAAAATACCACGGCACCTCCTGCAGCAAGTCACGATACTGAGTATCGATCTGCGGAGCCTCCGGCAGCATATCCTGAAAAAATGTCCGTACGCCAAGGGTGCCAAAAACCTGCGGAATACCCTTGTTCATTATCGGATCTAACACCAGATAAGGCCGCCCAATCAGGACGACATCAGCGGTCTGCTGATCCGTAGAATACTGCTCATATAACTCACGGTAGGCCTGCTGACGCTGCAAGCGCAGGGTCGAAGCGCGGTCCATCGCTGCCTGTATTGCCGGGGCACCAATCGTCCAGCCATTACGTTTGCCAAAAGCCTCTACCAATTCCTGCTTGATTCGACCAGTACCAAACGCCGTTGCCACCAGCGGGCTAATGCATTTTTCCTGAGGCACAAAGGGCAGCACCGAAGCCGGTGCATGCTGGGTATAATAACAGTACTGCTGTTCACCCGGCCCCTTCTCGCCATTATTGTGCAGGTACAGCGGTGTAAATACATAATCCGCCTGCTCGCTTAGCCGGCGTACGTGTCCAAAATAGACCGAGACGGGGGCACAGAATTCAGCCTCGGCGTGCTGTTTCCCCAGAGACAGGGCGCTTGCTGCAATATCACTTTTTATCACTGGAATACCAAGATCAGCGAAAAAGTCCTGCCAATAAGAGGCGTCTTCGACCATATTCAGTCCGACTGGCAGCCCTACCGTATACGGCGCTTGCTGGGCAGCCGCCATCTGACTGCCCGCCTGATGCGAATAGCGCCTTTCCAGCTTGCGACGCTGGGATAGCAAATCAAAACCGCTGGTGTTGCGGTTCACATATTGCTGGGTATCATAATCCCGGCCGCAAAGAAAACCGAAAGCCACTGTCTGCCCAGCTATATCTGTCAATGTAATCTTGCAGTTGTTACTGCACAGCTCGCAAACCTCGGACCTGATCGGCAACTGGGCTTTGTGCAAGTCCAGGCCACGAAATCGTGAAGACACCACCAGGGCATCTCGCAGGGTAAGCGCCGCACCAAGCGCTCCTGTCAGATGACAGAATTGCGAAACAAAAATCGGACGCTGTAGTTCCTGTTCAAAGGCAGCCACCAGCGCCTTGTTCCGGGCGGTCGCCCCCTGAAACATAACCACCTTGCCAATGTGCTTGGGCACCGCCACCTTGCGCAGGTAGTTTTCGCGCACAGCATGAATCGCCGCCGTCAAGGCCTCGGCGACATCGGCACCTTCAGCCAGCAAATGATTGACATCACGCTCCATAAAAACCGTACAGCGGTCGCTGACGTGCGGCGCCTGCTGACCCATGGCACGGGCGGCGAAATCCTGCACCTTGACCCCCAGCCGCAAGGCCTGTTCCTCCAGAAAACTTCCGGTACCAGCCGCGCAAACAGTATTCATGATTGAAAGGGTCACAAGGCCATTATGTACAGTTGTAAACTTGGCATCCTGACCGCCGATTTCCAGAATGGTATCGACCTCGGGATGCAGCTCGACCGCCGCCCTGGCATGCGCACTGATCTCATCAAGAATTTCATCTGCATCTATTATGGATCCGATAAACTTGCGTCCCGAACCGGTCGTGGCCGAACCTACCACCGACAAATCGGCACCATGCCTGGCGGCCAGCTCCTCCAGCGCCGCGCACAGGG
Source organism: uncultured Spirochaeta sp. (assembly GCA_964509515.1). Classification (GTDB taxonomy): domain Bacteria; phylum Spirochaetota; class Spirochaetia; order DSM-27196; family DSM-8902; genus Spirochaeta_B. Next base: position 1,854 of record CAZDYA010000013.1, on the reverse strand, counting down.
CCTGAAAGGCCGCCACCGGACGCCCGGATGTTCTGGTATAGACCCCGGCGTAAACGCGGCCGGCCATATCGGTCAGCACAGCCTTGGTACTGGTGGAGCCAATATCGACACCCAAATATACATCCATCTGCGAAGGGAAAGCCTCGAAAAGCTCAACCTCGACCGCCGGCCGCTGCCTTTCGGGATCAGCCGGAAAAAGACTGCGCTCATGGCAGGCAAAATCGGGGTAGTCGCTTAAGCGCAGCTCCAAAGGCGGGTACCGGTTTTCGGTATCACGACTGGCAGCGCCCCAAAGCCCGGCCAAAGCGTCTTCCAGCAAGATGCCTTCGTCCAGGCCTGTCGCTGTTTTTGCATCGCCGCTATCCAGCAGCAACATGGCGGCGCCGGCCGCACCCTGAAACAGGGCTTGGACATCAATCTGCAAAGGACTGCCGATCAAACGCTCAAGCTCCTGAACAACGGCCGGATTGCAGGCCACCCCACCAGTGATAACAATGGGGGTTTCAACCTGCTGGCCCCGACACAAGGTATCAAACAGATTGCGAGCCAGTCCTCGGCACAAACCCGCGCTGATGGCCCCTACGCTATATCCCTCCTGCTGAGCATGAATTAGATCGGTTTTGGCAAACACAGCACAACGGGTGGCAACCTTGGGCACAGCATCCTTGTTATCTGCGGCCAGCCTTGCCAAGGCCGCGCTGTCCTTGAGCTGCAGCCTCCCGGCCTGCTGATCAAGAAAACTGCCGGTACCGGCCGCACAAGAAGTGCTGCTTCGGGAATCACGGTACTTGCCCTCAGCCGAAAAACGAAACAAACGGAAGGTTTCACCACCAACCAACAGCACGGAACGCACTTCCGGAAAGCCCTGCTGAACGGAGCGAATACAGCATAGTTGGCTGTCAAAATACGGCACCTGACCAAGGCGATTTCCAGCCCGGCCGGTAGCAGCTATTCGCCCGCCAGCCATGGCCTTATCAAGCCCTTGCTCTGCCAGCTGCCGCCCCAACTGCCTTAAAGCGGCCGGGATATCACCCTGATGAGCCTGTGAAAAACCGGCCAACACAGTGCCGCTGGCATCAACCACAGCTGCCGAAAGGCTGACAGCGCCAATATCAATTCCCAATGCTGTATTATTCATTCGAACATACTAACACCCTGAAACAGCAAGCTCAATGTGTATATACTAAGCTTATGAACAAAAAACAGGCCTTGATTTTTGCAATCAGCTGCACTGCTGCCATGATCATTTGGAACATTGTAATCCCCGCCAGCCGGGGATCATCAGAACAGTTCTTCTCAACCTTGATAAAGTTTTCCAGCTTTTTTAACCTGGCCTTTTATGTCTCCATTCTGACTGTCCTGCTTGTATTGCTTCGCGAAGAAAAGCCGGGATCAAATAAAACACAGCCAAGCCCACAAAATGCCATGGAGAACCAAAAGACCCCCGCTGGCAGGAATCAGGCCACGCGTTTTTGGCTAAAACTCGCCGCCGGCTTTCTCTTGCTGACCGCCCTGGCCGCCATCGTCTGCATTCTGGTTGGCGATTTTGGCTGGTTCGAGGCCCGTATCCTGATAAGCACCAGTAGCATCGGGCTGGCCAGCCTTTGCGCCCTTGCCAGCAGCTCCGCCATGGCCGACCCCCGCTGGCAGGGCATCAGCAAGGCTTCGATCATTATTGCCATAGCCGCGGCCCTCCTTTTGATCATTGCCGTCTGGGCCGAAATCGACACAGAGGGTCTGATAAAAACCATATCCATCTTGTGGGTAATGGCAGTAGGCAGCGCGGTGTCTTTGGCCTTTAGCCGCTTTGTGCTGTCACCACGCCATCAGTGGGCTCTGTATGCTGCCCTGATA
>CAZDYA010000012.1:0-14197 GCA_964509515.1 uncultured Spirochaeta sp. | reverse complement strand
CTGCAAGGCTTCGGGCACCTGGTCCTGTTTAATAACAATACAGATACTATGCTCGCTGGATGCCTGGGTAATCATGATAATATTAACCTTTCGGTCGGCTAGCGCCTTGAAAACCCTGCCAGCAAAGCCCGGTATGCCAACCATGCCGCCGCCCTCAATATTTACCAGGGCAACGCCGCTAATTGATGCCAAGCCCGTGATGGATTTTTCCTTTTGGGAGCTTTCGGCCGAAATCTTGGTGCCCACCGAAGAAGGGTTCCTGGTATTCTTGATCCACAAGGGAATGCCGGCTTCCATAGCCGGAATCATGGTGTAAGGATGAATAACCTCGGCCCCAAAGTAGCTAAGCTCCATTGCCTCGCGAAAGCTGATCTGGGGAAGAAAAAATGCCTCGGGAACTACTCGCGGATCTGCACTTAGCACCCCATCAACGTCAGTCCAAATTTCGATGGCCTCAGCCCGCAAGCCCGCGCCCAACAACGATGCCGTGTAGTCCGAACCATTACGCCCCAGGGTTGTTGTTACCCCATCCTCGGTAGATCCAATAAATCCGGGAACAACTGCTATCCCCTGATGACCGTCAAGTCTTTTGCCAATCCTGGCGTAAGTATCTGCAAACAAAACCGTAGCCCCATCATGAGCCTCGGTGGTCCGAATAATCTCGCGGGCATCCACCAGGGTAGCCTCCATCCCTTCGGCCTGCATGAAGGCGGAAATCTGCAAGCAATTCAAGCGTTCGCCAAAGCTCACGATGTAATCCCGGGTTCTTTGGGTGCACTCATGAAGCAGGGAAACCCCATGGATAATTTCTTTTAACTGAACAAATAAATTCTCCATCCGGGATTCAACTTCCTGACGGAGGTTGTTATCGCCAAGAAGTTCGGCAACAGTAGCCAGATGCCGGTTTCTCACATCATCAATCAGACGCATGGCCTCATCACGACCCATCTCTGCCTCGCTAGCGGCCTGCAAAAGAATATCGGTAACCCCTTTCATTGCCGAAAAAACAACAACAGGTCCCTTTTGGGTGCCGGCAGCCTTGGCTGCCACAATAGCGGTTGCATTACGTATAGAATCAGCATCCTGAACAGATGACCCGCCAAATTTACATACGATCAAACCTTGTTTTTCCATAGCGGAAATCCTACCGTTATCCTACTTGATCGACAAGCCCCCCCGTGTATGAGCCCGCTTTTCCCCTTGACAGGATAGCCAGGATTGGGAAAATGCCTTATGCACATGTACAAAATAGACGGAAGCTTTCCAATAAAAGGCAGCATCACAGCCAGCGGCAACAAGAATGCTGCCCTGCCATGCATTGCAGCTGCCCTTCTTACAGAAGAAGAGGTTATCTTAAAAAATATTCCAAATATTGAGGATGTCCACGTTTTAACCGAAATTCTGGCCTCGCTGGGTGCGACAGTAAAACAAACCAGTAACGGAACCTGGAGGATTCATGCCTCCAGCCTCAACAACAGTGATATTCCCTCTTCGTTAGCCCGCAAGGTACGTGCTTCCATTCTGATGGCTGGGCCCATGCTGGCGCGCACCGGAAAGGTCATACTGCCGCCGCCAGGCGGCGATGTAATTGGGCGACGCCGGCTGGATACTCACTTTCTTGCCCTGGCAAACCTTGGTGCCCGTATTGAATACGACGCCCTGATTACCATGACCGCAAATAAGCTGGTTGGCCAGCCCCTGTTCCTGGACGAGGCCTCGGTAACCGCTACCGAAAACGCCATCATGGCGGCCGCACTTGCAGAGGGTGAAACCGTAATTGAAAACAGCGCCAGCGAACCCCATGTTCAGGATTTATGCCGTATGATTAACTCCATGGGAGGCAAAATTTCCGGCATTGGCTCAAATATCTTGCGTATCACAGGTGTCAAAAAACTACACGGTACCGAATTCACCATCGGAACCGATTTCATGGAGGTTGGTAGTTTTATCGGCATGGCGGCCGTTACACGGGGCGAACTTGAAATCAAACAGGCTGCTCCGGAAAACCTGAAAATGGTCAAGATCGCCTTCCAGAAAATGGGCATCCACTGGGAAACCGAAGGCGACACCATTTTTGTCCCCTCCCGCCAGAAGCTAATCGTCAACCCTGATTTGGGTGGCGCAGTTCCCAAAATTGATGATGCCCCATGGCCTGGCTTTCCCCCGGATTTAACCAGCATAATGACCGTTGTGGCCACTCAGGTCAGCGGAACAATCCTGATCCATGAAAAAATGTTTGAATCCCGCATGTTCTTTGTCGACAAGCTGATCGGCATGGGCGCCCAAATTATCCTGTGCGACCCTCACAGAGCCGTTGTCTCAGGTCCTGCTCGCCTGACAGGATCAAGCCTGGTTTCCCCGGATGTCAGGGCCGGCATGGCAATGGTTCTTGCTGCAATGTGTGCTGAAGGACAGAGTGAAATACATAATGTATACCAGATTGAACGCGGCTATGAAGACCTGGTTTCTCGACTCAATTCGGTCGGAGCGCGCATCTCCAGTTGCGAGGCCACGACGACATCATAAGCCGTCGTAATTTTCCTGAAGGCCTCTGCAACCTCGGCCTGCTGTTCCTCTGAGCAACACAAAACCGTATCAGGATGAAACTGGGCAGCAAGCCGACGATAGCCGGCCTTTACCTGCCTGACACTGGCTCGAGGGCTTAGCCCTAATATTCGACATGCCTGCTGATAGGTCATTTTGGCACGCTCTTCCTGGCTACCCCGACGATCAAAGCCATCAGCGGCCAATATTCCAGGGATGGCGACCAGCCCTCCCCTCCCGTCACCACCAACGAAAAAGCGACGAATTTCTTCGCAAAGCAGGGAGTCAAGCATTCGATCCCCAACCTCGAGCATCGGAATCAGGCAAATTTTTTCGGACTTCGTGCTGTAAATCTCCAGCACCTTTCTAAATAACAGAACGGAACGGCCTTTTCCGTGCGCTGCCAACAAAGACTCAAACTCAGCTGTATTATAATTCGCATGATGCCGGCTCGACTGAATCCAAAGCACGGCTCCTATTGCTGCCATAATCTGTGCGGGCCTAAGCTTCCGATATTCTGCTGTGCATACAAAAAGCCGCATGCGCCTGGAAAGCAAATGCTCCGCGACCATGGCATCCAGAAGAGCCCCAATCAGTAAGCCGAAGGGAATCGCCACTGGCCCAACAAGCAACCCAACCGCCAACCCAGCCAGTTTGCCACCAAAAAAATCTGGCCAAGCAGGTTTAGTCACGAACGATAAACTCCCGAACTGCGAAAAACAAAACAATTCCGAACAATATGACCTGAGATCCGATTAGAACGCCAACCCCAGCAGGCAGACCCCAAGTTGATACCGTCGTGCTAAGCAAGATCTGCGCTATATACTTATACCCCTCTATCAAAAAATATAAACCCATGGGCACTAGCACTATCAACGGATACAGATAAAACGGAACCCCTCGTTCATAGCGGCTGTACAACCTGACTGCCACCCCAATAGAAAAGAAACAGACTAAAAAGAAAACAAAAGGCATTAATAGTGCCAATAAAAAATTAACCTGAGGTACCACCGAATCATATCCATAGGCAGGCAAAACCTTGACGGCCTGATACAAATTAAGGGGTGACCCCATATTGCTCTTGTATGCAATGTCCATGGTATCCAATTCGCTCAACCCAATGTTCAACTGCAATAAGTGGCCAACTCCTTCATCCGGTCTCCCCACATAATATTCAGGTTTCAACTGTGTATCTTTTTGAGTTGGGTGAATACCATGCAGCGAAATCACAATTGGCGCCCCCTCTCCAGAAACCAGCTTCCCATACGGTGAAGATAATTGCTTGGTAACGGTCCCACTCTCATCAATATAGACAACCTCAATATTTCGGAAAAATACCGTTCCATGGCCCTTCACCATTTTTCCGATCGACACCAGTTCTTTACGCTCGGGCGCCCAGTAATGAACAAAACGCAGCTCATCATTCCCTGGCTGACGCATCATTTCCTGAGCCTCAGGAATAAAATAGGTAATATCTACCACCCCAGGAACATCCAGTTCTTGATCGCCATTGATTGCAATCGGTAGATAGCGACGAACATCCGGATCTGCTGCGTTATTTTGCTGAAGACGCAGTAAAATATAATAGGCTGTTATCGGTTCGCTGCGTAACAGTGCATCAATCGCTTGCTGCTTGTATCTAAAGACGGCCTGAATATCCTGTTCTTCTTCGCTAAGATTTTCAGTTGCAAGACGCTCAGCCGCACCGATTTTTTGTCTGGCTTGATTAATAAACAAGGCAATGTCATCACGGCTGGAATCAAGTCGGTAAGCCAACCTTCCGTAGAAAAGCGCTCCGTACCAGTCTTCTTCTTCATACAAACGCCTTGCCTGAATAAACAGGTCCCCTGCCTGCTGCTCACGCAGACCAACGGCAGGAATAAACCCTGCCATGGTATTTTGGTCTTCCTCCGAAAGCACCAACTCGCGCTGTAGTCTGATCATGGTACGGACAGCCTCATCATCTTCACCCCAGATCCCCAGATATTCCTGCAGGGCGATGACCGCCAATAACTTCTCGCCATCCTGTTCGTGCCTATCCGCAGTAAGCAACAAGGCCTCGGCTTGTCGGGTTTTTCTTGCATAACCCTCCATCGTCCGCACAGCCTGCGGATAAACCGCATACTGGACCACCGAAAACGCACAGGTTAGCAGCAAGACCATAACTACCAGGGACTGCATCAACCGAACTACAGCAGCCGGAATTCGCGGCTGACTCGCCCTTGGAATGAATGCAGAAAAAGCCAACATCAAGGCACTCGCTGTAAGCAAGGGGAAAAACCCAAACCAGAGAACAAATCCTTTTAGGGCAACCCAGGACAAAAAAAACTTTTGATGAACTCCGGCAGCAGAAAACTGCTGTAAAGCAGCAGCAATACTTAAAGCAAAAGAAATAAAATAGGCTATCCCCAAACTCATGCCCAACCTGGCAGCAATACTCTTGTTCATACATGAACCTCCTTGGACCAACGCCCAAAGGGTTGTAAAATAATCCCCCACAAAAAGAAAATTAACCCCAAAATGAAATAGCCAATCAGCATTCCAAACCAGGGTTCGCTGCGGTTGAATACCACCAAAAATAATTCTATTACCGCGGAATCCGCCGATAACACAGCCAGCATTAAAAGCCCACGAACAGTAGCAAAGGCCAACAAGGCATTCAGCAAAGGCCAGCGGGTCAACCTCACCAGAGTCCATATTGAATACATAACGAAGGCAAGCGCCAGGGTCATCATCAGACGGACAACCAATCCCTGCCCAATAAATTGAGCCTGCATGTCATGCAAGTCTTCAACAACCCCAGCCCAACCGGGCGGAACCTCAAACAATGCCCAACTTCCCTGATGTACATCTGAAAGGATGACTGTATCATTTTGCGGAATCAAGATTTCCTCGGTGTAGGGGTCCAATACGGCCTCTTCCACCTTTTGCCATCCCGGTGCCTGAGTGCCCCCCGCAAAAAGGTATAGCTCCTTCAAAGAATAGCCTTCAATACTCGTAGCGATAAATGCCTGATCATGATGAAGATAGAGCCGCGCAGACTCAGGTTTGACAAATTGAAGGGTCGGTTTGATCTGAGGGCTTTCCTCCAGGATATCAATAACCGTGATTCCACCAAATAGCAATGCCCATGCCAACACCCCCTGCAGCAACAAAAACAACCAAGCTCGCTTGACATGATGCAAGCCGCTGAAAAGGGTAAACAATATTCCGAATAACCAACCAGGCAATATGGAATGGCGAAAAGCGCCCAACAATGGCAACGCCAAGCCGTTTTCCAATCCCACTGCGCCAAATCGCCCAGTTGTCACTAGAAACACCACCACAGTTATTAGTCCAGTCCCAGCTACCATAGCACCCAAAAATACTGGCAGCATTTTCAATTGTTCCTTCACCAAAAAACCGTAGCATGACCAAATAATGTTTGCAATGAAAAGATTGAATTTGGTGATCAAAAAGTTTTCCACATGTTATTCAGCCACCGCCAAAAACCAGTTTTAACAATATCTCCAAATTTCGCATGAATGTTAGGACTACATTAATGTAGACTTATTGATAAATCGTTACCTGGAAAAGAAATAATTATCATTTCACGAATTTGAGCGAATTTACTGAATTTCTAAATTCCAAAAGGGTAAATTTATGTTGGGTATGCTTAAAAAAATACAAAACTGCTAACAAGTTATCCACAGGCGAAAGTATTGACATTTCTGCTTATTCAAGACGGTAACCCATTCCACGAATTGTACTGATTTTTTCTTGGGTGCCAGCTTCACATAAACGCTTGCGCAACCTGGAAATACTCATATCGACGGCTCTCCCGCCAGGATGCCCTTCCAACATCTGACTAATAACGAAACGTTCTATTGTGATGCCGCGATTCTGCAAAAACAACTTGTACAGCATATCTTCCTGGGTATTAAGCTGATCTTGCCAGGTTTTCAATTCCTGATTTTTCAATGATGTTAAATGCTTGTTTAAGCGAAAAGCAAGTTCATTACAATCGCAGGGAGTGCGCAAAAAATCGTCAGTTCTATCTGATGATTCCAAACTACCGGCAAGAAAGCTTTCGCCAACCCTTATTACAGCTGCCAGAAAATTATGTGCAGAAGATGACAATGCCATCCCGGAAGGAATCAAAGCTATCGTTCTAATAATACAATCTGAATCAGACAGATTACTGATGACAGTCAAACCGAGCTCTTCAACGCACGCCAGATCATGTTCAGTCAGGAATCGCTCAGTACCCGAAGGTATCCAAAGGAAATACCTATTTGTCCCCTTTGTCATCCTTTAATCTCTGCTTTAAGGCCTCAATTTCATCATCAACCGGCCCGCCATCATTCGCCGAGTCAGAGGGACCTTCGAGTGCAATTCTCTGCTTGAGCTCTTCCAGCATCAGGTCTGTACTACCTTTTCCGCCTTCCAGCTCCAAAAATTGTTTTTCAATATCATCCTCAGAACTACGGCTATCAACCAGCTGACCCAGCGCCTCGGTTTCCGCTTCCATATCATCTATTCGCTTGTTCATGCGATCAAAAACCTCAAAAGCCGAGTTATCATTAAGACCGCCAATCGTCTCATTTATCCGCTTTTGGGCCTCTACCCTTTTTGCCCTGGCAACGAGCAAGTTCTTTTTACGACCGGCATCTTCAATCTTTTTCTGCAATTCTTTTAGGTGATTCTTTAATTCTTCAACCGCAGCGTGCTGCTGCTCCCACTGCTTACGGTATTGTTCTGCATATTCATCAACACCACGTTTGCGCTCAAGTGCTTCCCTTGCCAGATCCTCTTTTCCGGCTTTCAAGGCCAGAATCGCACGGCGCTCCCACTCCCTGGATTGAACAAGCTGCTCGTTCATCTGGCGCTCAATGCGCTTTTCATCAGCAATGGCCCCGGCGACGCTGCGCTTCATCTCTATCAACTGCTGATTCATTTCAATCAACAGTTGACCAAGCACCTTCTCGGGATCCTCGATCTTGTTTAGACCAGCATTAAAATTTGACTTTATTACGCGAATGAAACGGGAGAAAAGACCCACTGTAGTCTCCTTAGCTATTTATCCCGGTTTAGCCCAGAAAAACCTGTCCTGCAGAATCAATTGCAAGAATGGTTTTACACTCCGAACAGCGGAAACGCCCCGGCTTGGTCGCCTTCAACTTGGTGGAGCAAATCGGACACTTAAAAACCTTGGGAAATATTTCTTCACTCTCTACCTTGCCGCTCCCGGAAAAATGAGCAACAGCATCATCGAGAGAATCCTTGATAGCAAAAAACTGGCTAAATCCCAGCAATTGAAAAACCTCGTAAACCTTTGGTTGAATCTGCAATAACACCAAGTCGCCACCCTTAGGCTTTAGAAGCTTCAAAAAAGCCGTAAACGAACCAATACCTGTACTTGAAACATAATTCAACGCCGAGCACTGGAAAATCAGCTGAGTAAAACCTGATTCAATTGCTTTGGCAACGCGCTTTTGAAAGAAGTTGGAGTTATAAGTGTCTATATAACCGTTCAAATGCAACACCAAACAGGTTTTGCATGAGCCAACACCTTCGAGATTGATTTTTAGGCTCTCATCCTTTTCATCATCAAAGCCTGCTACAATATCATTGTTGTTCATGCTGCTCCTTTACCACTACGGAATATCTTCTTTTTTTACTCACCTACCACTCCGCAGTAAGAGGATAGTAATACCGACGCATTTTGTCAAATACGGCGAGAAGGAATCCCTCGTTTTATTGTCTTTTCCTTGACCCATTATCGGCTATAGAAGCCTTATTAGCAAGTGTAACAATTCTTTTTGCACATTCTGACACACTTTGCATTCCACCCGAAATTTCTTCGTACCTTTGTCTGGTTTCTTCGTCCAGATATTCCGTATCAACAAAGCCCGGGCAAATATACAAAGCCTGAACATTGACTGGCCCGTGCAGGCTTGCATATTCATCAATCGCAGATTGCACCGACTGCGAAACTACAGCAAGCCCGGTTTTGGCAGCCGAATAGGCAGCTACACGCCTATACCCGGAAATTTGGTATGTATCACTGCCCCCCAAAAAAACCAGGGTCCCTGAGCCCCGCGCCAGCATTAGCGGCAAAAAGCGGCTGGCCATCATTCCCGGCAAGGCTAAATTATGCATAGCCATTTTCTGCCAGTCCTTGTCTGTAGTTGCTCCCATCTCTTTCTCAACCAAAGGACCATAGGCCATGACTACAACATCGGGCAGCGCCCCGCGCATCGCCCATTTCAACATTCGTTGCAGAGAAAAAAGACTGCCCAAGTTTACAGCGTAACCGCGTGCCCGGCAGCCCTCAAGACGGGCCTCATTCAAAGCATCACGCACCTTGCTCCGGCTACGTCCTGCAATATCAAGAAACGCGCAATCAGGAGCAACCTGACGAACAATTTCACGCCCTATTCCGCCGCTTCCGCCCAATACCATCCAGTGACTCGCTTGACCGCCCATAATAAACCTTCTATGCTTTTCTTTAAGGAGCGTCAAGTTATGAAACCCACAACCAAAAAACTTGCTGGTCTTACCTTAGCCTTTTTCGCATTCTTTTTGACCATTGGTAGCATGCCCGCATTCTGCCAATCCCTTTCTCAAATTGAACGCGTTTTAAATGTAAACAGTAATCTGGAGCGCATCATACGCGATTTTGAGGAAACCGGCTCATTGCCTGATGATGACTCTCGAGCCCTTCTGCTTGACGGCACAGTTGCCTCCGTTACTGTTGTTGATGAAACAGAGGAAAACTTTGAGGCGTATATTGAATTGGCTTCCGGAAAATGGACAGAAAACGAAGAAATCAAACTCTACAGAGCCTTTATCAGGGTCTATGGTTCTTCCTTCTTTCCAATGTTGATCGCCACCGAAGAAAACCCATCGACATTATCTCCTGGCGACCAATTAATTGCCATCGCAATACTAGAAGGTATTATGGGTGATCCAATTGATGGTTCTGACATACTGCTCTTTGATGCCATGTATATGCGTAGCTTCCGCTAAGGCTATCCAAAAAACCTGATATGGTGCGGCAAAACCGTACCATATTCGCAATCAACCAAAGCCCGCTGTATTGTGTTCCTTAGCTCCCTAATATTACCAGGCCAATCATGCTCCATCAGCTTATTCATTGCAGACGCCGAAATTCGGGCGGCAATATCAGGAAAAAACTCCTGCTGGATTGCAACAATCAAATCAGGTATCTCATCCTTTCTCTGCCTTAGCGGAGGAATGGTTATCTGAAAAACCATCAACCGGTAGTACAAGTCAGCCCGAAATTTCTTCTGCCTAACCAGATCACCCAAATCGCGGTTGGTGGCTGCAACAAGCCTTACATCAACCGGAATATGCTCATCAGAGCCCACCGGCCTTACTCGGCCGCTCTCAATTACTCGTAATAATGAAGCTTGGGCAGATGCATCAATCTCGGCGATTTCATCAAGAAACAGGGTTCCCCCATCCGCACTAATGAATGCCCCCCTCCTCGCACAAGCTCCGGTGTAAGCCCCCTTGGCAACGCCAAAGAGTTCACTCTCGACAAGGGTTGCCGGAATTGCGCCGCAATTCACCGGGTAGAACCGTCGCTGCTTTCTTTGCGATTTTTCATGCAAGGCCCTTGCAACCCTGTCCTTTCCGGTCCCTGATTCACCATTGATAACAACCGGTTGCACCAGATCAGCATATCTCTCGACAGCACTCCAAACCTCGCTCATGCTTCCGCACACTTTGCCAGGTCTATTCCATTCAGACCCATCATGGCCGGAAACAACAGGAGGTTCAGAACAGGCAGCCCCATAATTCCCGGAAGCATCATGATGCCATGCCTGCAAGTGGGAAAAATATTGCACCTGAGCCAGCTTCTGTAAATATACTTTCTGAATCCTGCTGGCCAGTTCGGCGCCCCTGATCGGCCTGGTCAAATAATCGGCCGCACCAATTTTCATGCACTGCCCGATCTCACGCTGGGCATTCTCCTTTTTTCCAATTACAATTGTAGGTACATTCAACGAACCAAGCCAATCCTTCAACTCAAGGTGGTCTATCATGCTCAATCCGAAACGGTCATAGAGCAGAATGTGCGGAATATCAAAAACGCAGCTTTCATCGGGCAAAGCTTCACAGCGCTGTACCAAATACTTTTCCCGCGGCAGCACCCGACGGAAAAAGGTCATGCCTTCATGATCAGCGTTATAAACACCAACATGTATCATGAATAAATCATCGAATTTTTCTGACAGGCGTGCAATATTTATATACAAAAATATCGATATTTTTCACCCTTTTCAGGCGCGATGACAGGCTGGCAGACTTGATCTCTCTATGCTAGAATAAGCCATGATTGACTATAGATCATTAATCAAAAATCTTCAGAGTGAGAATATTTTCCGCTACTTCTGCGGATTTGCCGGACTCTCCCTCTTATTCGCATTGGATATTTTTATTATTACCGAAGCCATGCTGATCTGGGGCAACTATCTTGTTATGGCCCTGATTTCAGCTTGCAGCCTGATCCTGCTTGCCTTTGCTACCAATACAGTGCTACGTACCAACCGTGTGCTGCGGAAAAAAATTCGGCAGGGCATTTACCCGGCGCGTGAATTCACCGGAATAGCAAGCCTGATACTGGCGGCCATCCTGTTTATCTTTCCCGGCTGCATAACAAACACCATCGGCTTTCTGATAATGTTGCCGCCATTCCGAAGCATTACTGGCAATCTATTGGTAAAAACAAAAAAGACTCAGCTTCAGGAAACATACGAATATCTAAAAATCCAGGAGTTCAGCCGCGGCTAAGAATATTCAAGCCTGCGCCGGTGCTTTTGCCTTGCGTGATTTCACTCTTTGTCCAAGAAGACGGAAAAACAATCCTACATACAAAGGCATTCTTAGCCACCGCCAAGGCAGAAAAACCGCCTTCATTGTCTCACCTAGACCGGTGTCGAACAGAAACTGGGAGGGCCGTTTTCTTCGTTGGGCAAAAACATCAAATACACCTTTTTCGGCAATACATACTGCATCTGGCAAAACATCACGGTTTTTGGCAAGCCATTTCCCCGATCTGCCAACCCCGCTGCCCACCAGCAACAAATCCGGGCTGGATTTTCTAGCAGCCAGCAGCAAAGACTCCTGTATGCTGCTGCGAAAATGCCCTTGATAACGCCCTACAATCTTTAATTGGGGAAAAGTGTACTTCAGATTCCCTTCGGCCATTTCCAGCGCCCGGGCTCTCCCTCCTATCAGATACAAAGAGCCATTTTGCTGCTCAATAGCTCCAAGTGTGCGTACAATAAACTGAAAAGGCATGTACCTGGCCGGCCGAACCTGACCAGCGAGCACCGCCATACGCTGAACACTTTTGCTAACAGGAATTACAAGACCGGCATCAGCTAGGGCTTGCCTTTTTTTACGAAATATCCAGGCCTTAATCACATCAAAAGCATCCACAAACAAAACAATCTGGGAGCGCCCCGTTCCTGTCAGCTCCCGAATTATATTTGACGTCTGCTCAGACGGTACATGGTGGACCCTGACACCAGCAATATTTATCTCAAGTAAATTCCCGCCTATCCCGTTTTGCGTATCATCCATGAATTCATCTCCAGTAAAATGGTTTGCACCGCGGCAACAGCATACAACCCGGCATGCTCAGTTCTTAACACAAAAGGACCCAAATACCCCGGCTTCCAACCCTGCGCCTGCATCAAATGCACTTCAGAGTCAGAAAAACCGCCTTCAGGCCCAATGCATATCCCGCAACCTTCATCTTTTGTAATCTCGCTACAGTACTCATGAAGCGACTCTGATGCAAGAGGCGCCTGATGAAAAAACATCATGGAAAGCCGACTTGCTTTATCTCGCAGCAGTTTTTCCAATGCAACAGGCGGCTCAATGCTGGGAACCCTGGGGCTGCCACTTTGCTGAACAGCTTCCTGAATAATCTTCTGCCAGCGTGACATTTTTTTTGGTACATCCTTGGCGTCAATCCTGGTCTGGGTTCTTTCACTAAAAACCGGGACAATACAATGGACACCAGCTTCAGTTGCCATCCTGACTACCTGATCGAATTTCCCTGCCTTTGGCATACACTGAAAAAGATGTACCTCCGGCAAATCAACCTTTATTTGACCAGCCGGCAACACCTGAACCCTCATACTCCTGGCCTGAATCTCCTCGACAATCAGATGAAATCTATTCCCGGTCGAATCAATCCCGGAGAAAGCATCGCCGGTGCCCAGGCGTCTGACATTATGCAAATAATGAAAATCACTGCCGCCTATTTCGAGACTGGTGCCGCAGGCATCGGGGACCAAAAACTGCTTCATTGTACAACAGCAGCCTGCTTGGCCAAATAGCGCGACACCTCACCGGATCGCAGCAACTCCACTGCCTGTGCCAAAACGCTGTCATGCACCAAATCGAAAACCGGTTCTTCGCCGGCCAACCGGGCAGCCTCGGCCGCAATATTGCGCTCCAGATACCAGTCGGGAAGCTCCAAACCATCATTTTTTAATTCCTGAATGAAGGCTTCAATACCAGACTGATCAATACTGGACTGACTTCGAACCCAATTGCGAATGCGTCCTTCAGAAAACAGCTGCACGGCATACTCCTGCTCATCCTCGGTCAACTGCGGAGGCAGTATTTCTATTGCCGGGTCGATCCCGATTTTATCGATATATTCACCAGAAGGCGTATAGTAGCGTGACATCGTCAGGCGAAAACCGCCATTGGCCAGGGTGCGCACCTGCTGAACCGAACCTTTCCCATAAGATGTTTCACCAGCCAAAATGGCACGGCCCCTATCCTTAAGCGCCCCTGCCATTATTTCGGCCGCGGATGCCGAGCCCTTGTCGATAAGCACCAGCAATTCTATGCTCTCTGGCACAAGAACTCCCTTATCAGCGCCAAACTCCTGGGTCTCGCTGGCCACGCGTCCGCGGGTACCTACTACCAGCCCCCCATCAAGAAACAAACTGCTTACTTCTACAACTGCCTGCAACAAACCGCCAGGGTTTCCCCGCAGATCAATAATCATCTGCTGATAGCCCCGCTGCTCAAAAAATGAAATTGCTTCCCTGACCTTTTCCTCGGTGTGAGGCGTAAACTGAACAATCCTCAGATATGCCATGTTCTCATTGATCATGGCGTGCTTGGCAGTTGGCACCTGAATGATGGCTCTGGTGATATCAACATCGAACTCTACGGTCTTCCCGCGCTTGATTGTAATGGTCACATCAGTTCCAGGTTTTCCGCGTAAACGATTAACTACGTCATCTATTGAAAGTGGAGCCGTCGAATCATCTTCGATGGCAATAATCCTGTCACCGGCGTGTACACCGGCCTTGAATGCCGGGGTTCCTTCGATTGGCGCAACCACCTCGATAAACCTGGGCTTTTCGCCGTCCTCAGGCTCCTTGCTGATATAAAGCCCTACCCCGCCAAACTCACCAGCCGTTGTATCCGTCAAGGCCCTAACGTCGTCCTGCGAGAGATAGGCCGAATGCGGATCCTCCAGGGATTCAAACATTCCCTTGAGAGCCCCTTCAAAAAGTACCGCCGGATCCACCTCATCAACGTAACTATCCCGCACAAAGCGATAGACAGTCTCAAACTGCTGCAAAAGCCTTACCTCTTCTGGACTAAG
>CAZDYA010000011.1:0-14293 GCA_964509515.1 uncultured Spirochaeta sp. | reverse complement strand
GGGTTAAGCCCTACTATTTGTACCAATGTGATCCCGTGCCAGGGAGCGAACATTTTCGCACCCCGGTTATGCGTGGTCTGGAAATCATTGATTCATTAAGGGGGCATACAAGCGGCTATGCTGTTCCCCAGTATGTTATCGACGCCCCAAGGGGCGGCGGCAAGATTCCTTTGTTACCGGAGTATGTTCAAGGCCATGATGGTGAGCAGCTTCTGCTGCGAAACTACGAAAACAGCTTGTATTCTTATCCTGATTCATTCGGGATCAGGTCTTCCCTGCAAGGTTCACGCGAGTTGATATCATGAAAGAGATTGGGAGTGGTTTTTGGAAACCGGGAAGGGGCCTCTTGGTGGGTTTCTGTTACGAGCTTCGATCAGATTTTGAGCAAGCCGGTTTTACACCAGAGCAGGCGGCTGAATTTGACGAGATAGAGACAATCGATGCCATCGCATCGGAGTTGGAGGGATTGGGCTTTCGGGTTGACAGGATTGGGGGGCTAAAGCCGTTGCTTGACCGCCTTGTTAAGGGCGAAACCTGGGACCTGGTTTTTTCTATTGCAGAGGGGCTTAGCGGCTATGGAAGAGAAGCCTGTATTCCTGCTTTGCTGGATCAGTTTGGAATCCCCTATGTCTTTTCTGATCCTTTAACCCTGACGACCACCTTACATAAGGCCACTGCCAAGCGGATAGTTCGAGATGCTGGTTTGCCAACACCGGATTTTGTTTTGCTGGAATCCGGGGAAGCCTGTCATGGCCTGGATTTGCCTTTTCCACTTTTTGTCAAACCGGTTGCCGAAGGAACCAGTAAGGGGATTAATGGACGCTCAATTGTAAATAAGGCTAGCGAACTGGCAGAAGCCGTGTCAGCAGTAGTCGATGAGTATAATCAAGCAGCATTGATCGAGACGGTTTTGCCGGGAAGGGAAGTTACTGTCGGGATTGTTGGGTCAGGGGAGGCTTCCAGGGTAGTTGGGGTTATGGAAGTTACCGTGCTCGCAGACGATAAGACCTATTCACAGCTGGTTAAGGAAGAATGCGATCAGATGGTGAAATACTCCTTACTTACTGATGAATTACATAATGAGGCGGCTGAATTGGCGCTAAGCGCATGGCGTGTGCTTGGTGGCCGTGATGCCGGGCGGGTGGATTTGCGCTGTGATCATATGGGCAGGCTATCTTTCCTCGAATTAAACCCCCTGGCGGGCTTGCACCCAACGCATTCGGATTTACCGATTATGTGTAGTCTTGCCGGCATTCCATATTCAAGCTTGATTAAAATGATAATGAAATCGGCCATGCAGCGGATATTTTTATGAAAAGAATATGTATAGCTTATGGGCAGCCATCACAGGATGATCGGCCTGATGTAAACGATGTATTGGAACAGGTGGATTTGTTGCGAAATGCCTTGTCGGATGATTTTGCGGTGCTTGAGCTGCCGGTTGGCTTTGATTTGGCAGATTGCAGAAAGTGGTTATTCCGTCAGTCAATCGATGCTGTTTGTAATCTGGTAGAAGAGATTGATGGGCAGGGACGTTTTATTGCTCTTTTCCCTTTGATGCTGGAGGAGGCCGGCATTCCTTATAGCGGCTGCAGCGCGGATGCCTTGTATGTTTCCTCGAATAAGGTGCTGGCCAAGCGAATGATGTCCCTTGCCGGTATCAGGACACCGGCAATTTGGAGGCCTGAATACGGGGTAAGCTTGCCAGCGGAAATGCATTCAAAAAGGCTGATCAAGAAATCGGTTTGGGAACATGCATCTATTGGGATCGACGACGAAGCCGTTTGCGATGCGGATAGTACCTTCAATATGAAAGCAGTGGAGCTTTCTAAAGGATGGTTTTATGAGGAGTTCATTGATGGGCGTGAAATCAATGTTTCGCTGATTGATGGTCCACAGGGGGTAAGGATACTGCCCCCGGCCGAGATATGCTTTGATGCCTTTCCAGCCGGGAAACCGAAACTAGTAAGTTGGGCGGCAAAGTGGGACAAGCAATCTTTTGAGTATCAGAATACTCCGCGAAGTTTTGATTTCCTTGCTAGTGATCGCTCGCTATTGCTGCAAATTGAAGCGCTGGCCCGTCAATGCTGGGATGTTTTTGGACTGCGCGGATATGCCAGGGTAGATTTTCGCATCGACGCCAATGGTCTGCCGTGGGTCCTGGAAGTTAACGCCAACCCCTGCTTGTCGCCTGATTCAGGTTTTTTTGCCGCTTGTCAGCAAGGCGGTGTATCTCTGGAGAAATTCTTCGTTGAATATTTTGTTGAACTTACAAGGAACAAATAGATGCCGGTAAGCATGAATGTTCGTAGCGATATCAGGGCGGAGGATATTCAGCTAGTCAGAAGGCTGACAGCCGAGTGCGGTTATTTTTCGGAAGCAGAGGTTGATGTTGCGGTTGAATTAATAGAGGAGGCCTGCAAGAGAGGCGAAAAAGCCAGTGGTTACCATTTTCTCTTTGTTGATCCGTTGGCTTATGCCTGTTATGGGCCGATAGCATGTACCCGTGCCAGTTATGATCTGTACTGGATTGTTACCGGTATTGAGTATCAAAACAGGGGAATCGGCGGTAACTTGCTGGCGGAGGTAGAGCAGCAGATAGCCAAACTCGGCGGGCAACGTATTTATATTGAAACATCAGGCTCGGATTTGTACGCCCTGACGCGTGAATTTTATCAGCGACGGGGATACAGCCTTGCCGCAGAATTTCCCGGATTCTATGATGAGGGAGACGACAAACTGGTATATGTCAAACTTCTTTAGTCGTCGTTTTTCATCAGGTGTCCATAAGTTATTTCCAGGCTGCGCCTGACAGAAATCTGTTCCTTGATGGTGTAGTTGGCGTCACTAATCTTTTTTGCCAGTTTCTTAACCAGGCGTACAGCAAACTGCGGGTCGGTTTGTACTTTCTGCATTAGTTCATCGTGATCAATGGCGACCAGTTTGGTATCTTTAACGGCTACGGCGTTGGCTGTGCGCTTGGTTTGCAGCAAGAGTCCCAATTCCCCGAATTCGTCACCCTTTGGGCAATGCGCCAGCACGTTGCGCTCGCCGTTCAGGGTTACATAAATTTCAATTTCGCCTTCGATGACGAAATACATATAGTCAGATGTACTGTTTTCCTGCAGAAGTTCTTCGCCGGCTTTAAGACTTAATTGCTTCATTAAAATACCCTGTTATTTATAGTTTATGTTATCAAGTCTAACATGGATTGATAGTATTTGCCAGAAATATGCACATGTCAATTCAACCTAGGTGCTTGGCGAGGGGATGCGGATCTCGATTCTGGTTCCCTTGCCGACATCGGAATAAATCCACATCCTTCCGCCAAAATGCTTTGTAAAGAAATATGCCTTTGTCAGTCCAAAGCCGCCGCCACGGGTTGGCGCGCTGGCATTGCTTGCGCGACCGCCAAAAGCAATGACGTTGGCGATTTCAGATTCAGGGATTCCGTGGCCGGAGTCAGAGATTACGCAGCGTAATTCTTTTCCGCTATCATAGATTCCGGCCTCTATACGCCCGCCGGGATGAGTATATTTGCGGGCATTGGCCAGCAGATCACGGACAATATCCTGAAAGACGGCTGGCATTTTGATCTGTGAATCATTGTGGCTTGAGATGCTAAGATGGACCAGATAGGCTCCTTCATCATGTTCGGCAAGGTTATATACAATGCGATATCTGCCCTTGCTGTTTTTCTCGATTGCGAGCAATACGTTAAGGTAGTTGTGCCGCAGGGTTTCGTTTTCAAAAACCTGCCAGGCATCAGGATTGTCAAAGCGAGTGGCCAATTCCCGGGCTCTGACCCGGAGTATCTCAAAAATGGAATTCAGGTTTTCCAATGATTGGGTGAAGGTTGTAAGGTCGGCCTTGCTAGCCTGGATATCGTTTTTCCAGTTGCGCAGCTCGTAATTTACCGAATCAATAAAGCCTTCCATGCTTGTCATGAGATGGTGGCTGGCGCTGCTGTCCGAGAGCTTGTCGGCCGCCGCATGCAGTTGGGTCTCTACTGTTTGGGCGCGTTCGTTTTCGCCGTAGGTTTTCTGAAGCATGAACAGTTCATATAGTATGACGTTCAGGACGTTTAAGGCACTGTGCATGGCCAAAAGATTCTGTTGTTCAGCAGTTAAATTCAATTCCTGTGTGATTTCCATACTTTTATTTTAAGATATTTAATTGAATGTCGCCAGATAAAAATACGGCATGTCTACTTATTGACAGTTTTGCGGTAGCCATGCTGGAATAGCGAAAATCATTTGGAGGTAAGCTATGCCAATTGCAAATGCCGTTCGCGAGGCACAGGTTAAATCATCGTGGATCAGAAAGATGTTCGAGGAAGGGGCAGCGTTGAAACAGCAACACGGTGCTGGCAATGTTTTTGATTTTTCAATTGGCAATCCGGATGTTAATCCTCCCCAGGCATTTCATGATGCCCTGGTTCGGCTGGCGAGTGATGATGCGCCAGGTTCCCACGGATACATGCCCAATACCGGTTTCCCGGACGTAAGGGCCCGGCTGGCCGAGCGAGCTTCCGAGCAGCAGGGTGTTGAGCTTGAAGGCAAACATGTTGTGATGTCAGTCGGTGCGGCTGGTGGTCTGAATGTTGTGCTGAAGGCCGTTTTGAACCCGGGCGATGAAGTGATAGTCCCCAGACCATTTTTTGTAGAATACGGAGCCTATATTTCCAACCACGGCGGCACCATGGTGCTGGTCGACAGTGCCGACGATTTCGACCTGGATATCGGCGCGATTGCAGCGGCTATGAACGAACGCACCGCCGCAGTAATTATTACTTCACCGCACAACCCAACCGGCCGGGTGTATAGTGGGGAGCGCATTGCTCAGCTGGCCGAAGCGCTGCGTGCCCACGGCCAGAAATGCGGCCGCAAAGCATATCTTATTGCCGATGAACCTTATCGGGAGATCGTTTATTCCGGGGTAGAGGTTCCGCCGCTGTTGGCGGCGTATCAGGAAGCGATTGTGGTTACCAGCTACTCAAAAAGCCTGAGTTTGCCAGGTGAGCGCATTGGATATATCGCGGTTAATCCCGCGGCTGATGATGTTGATGAATTATTGGGAGCACTGGGGTGGGCGACCAGGGTTTTGGGCTATGTGAATGCCCCGGCACTGATGCAGCGCATAGTGGGTGAGATCGTGGACGCCAGGGTAGATACCGACATCTATGCGCGACGCCGCGATGCCTTTATCAGCGTACTGGATGACGCGGGAATTGAGTATGCCAATCCGCAGGGCGCCTTCTACCTGTTTTGCCGCGTGCCCTCAAAGAGCGGGGCGGCTGCTGGCGATGCCGGGACGGCCGATAACGCCGGGACGGCCGATGATATCGCCGATAATGCCGCCGACGATATAGCCTTTGTTAAGGCCCTGAAAGAACAGCTGATTCTGTCGGTGCCGGGAACTGGCTTTGGCGCCCCCGGATGGTTCCGCCTGAGCTACTGTGTTGATGAGTCAATAATTGAGTCCAGCCGGTCGGCCTTCAAGAAGGCGGTCGCTGATTGGTTGAAGTGAGCCAGTTTGGGAGCGATTACGACCCGGCAATAGCCAGCTGAGGGATTTTTGGCAAAGTAGTTTTGGTGGTATTCCTCGGCTGGCCAAAAAATTTGCAGTGCGGTGAGTTCCGTAATCACGGGATCAGGGAATCTTTTTGAGGCTTCGAGCTCGGCAATCGAGCGCTCGGCGGCTTCCTTCTGCTTGGCATCATGAAAGAGAATGATGGAACGGTACTGGGTACCAACATCTGCACCTTGCCTGTTCAGGGTGGTGGGATCGTGGACCTGCCAGAAAAGCTGCAGTATTTCTGAAAAACCAATCACCTCAGGGTCATATTCTATTTGAACAACCTCGGCATGCCCTGTCGTTCCGCGGCAGACTTGTTGGTAATCAGGCTGCTCAAGGCTGCCTCCGGCGTAGCCGCAGACTACTGATTTAACTCCTTTTAATTGCCGGTAGGCCGCGTCCAGGCACCAGAAACACCCGCCGCCAATGGTTGCAAGTTCGGTTTTTTTCATACTAGCCTCCTTATAAAAGATACTTAATTGTTTAGGGCTTGTGTTGCGGTATATTGGGTATTAGGCTATTAAAATGACAGGAGGCAAGGTTGTGAGTTATCAATCCAGGTTGTTGCTATCGTTTTTTGTTTGTCTTCAAGCGCTTGTTTTTAGTGCCTGCCTTTCGACCCAAATAATGGATAATCAAGACCCCGATTACTCAAAGCTTGATCCTGAAACCGAGCGCATCGCCCGTGAAACGGCGCGAACCCGCCAGCAGTTGGTAGATAGTGCCCGCTCTTTGGTAGGCAGCGAAAGTTTAAACGTCCGGGGCCGTCAGTTCCGCATGGATTGTACCGGGGCTGTTCTGGCAACCTATTGGGGGGCGGGGATTGATCTGGCGGGTGCTTCTGCTGGCTACCCTGGGCGCAATGGCGTTGCCAAGCTGTATGCCTTTTTGCTTGATAGCGGTTTTATTGTTGATGGTGATTACCCTTTGCCTGGCGACCTGATTTTCTGGGACAATACCTATGATTATAATGAGAATGGTTTGCCTGATGATGGGCTAACCCATGTTGGTATGGTTGTGACGGTTGCCAGCAACGGCGATATAGAGTACTTGCATCATAACTACCGCCGCGGGATAGTCCTGGAAAAAATGAATCTGCGCGAGCCAGCCACCTATTCCAGAATAGTTAACGGTCAAACAGTCGTTGTAAACAGTTTTATGCGTGCCCGCAGTGCCCCTGCCTATGATCGCCGGCTGGCGGGTGAATTGGTCAACTCGCTGGGGCAGGCATATCGCAGCGAATTTTAAGACATGAATCCGATCACCAGGATGTCGTCACGCTGCGGAATGCCGTGGGCGTATTCGTACATGCTGCCTTCCAGCAGGGAGGCCTGTTTTGACATCGGCAGGGCTTTAAGATTGGAGATCAGGGACACAAAACGCTGACGCCCGAAGGAGAATCCACGGGCGCCGCCGTTTTGATCAAGGTACCCATCGCTGGTCAGGTAGATGCTGTCGCCTTTGCCGAGTTTAAGTTTGTTATGCTGAAAGCTGCGTTGCGCCTGACGCTTGCGGTCGCCAATGCTACGGTTGCTGCCCTTTATGGTGCTTATCTGACCATCGGCTTGGCAGTGATAGATGCCCAGGCGGGCGCCGCTCCAGTTGATTTCCCGGGCATCACCATCAATATGCAGGGCGAGCATGTCCATGCCGTCTTTTACTTTGCTTTCTGTTCCCAGCCGGTTCAGGGTTTCCATAATCAATTTATTAAATTCTTCCAGGAACAGGTGAGGCGCGCGAGGGTCCAGGTTATTCTTTTCGCGGTTGAGCAGACTAATTGCCAGCATGGACATCAGTGCGCCCGGAACGCCGTGGCCGGTGCAGTCGCCGACAATCAGCCAGCCTGTTCCAGCTTTGGTGACCTGGCACCAGTAGAAATCGCCGCCGACAATATCGCGTGGTTTCCATATTCTGAAATGCTCTGATCCTAGTAATGATTGAAGCTCGCTATCGGATGGAAGGACGGCGGTCTGGATCCGCTGGGCGTAGTTAAGGCTGTCAGTTAATGCCAGGTTCTTTTGGTGAATCTGCCTGGTTCTCTCTTCCAGTCTGGATTCCAGGCCATCGGCGTAGCGACGGATTTCCATGCTCTGTCCCAACAGGCTGGCCAGCAGGGAGATATAACGAAGCTCTTCCGCATCCGGCGGATTGTCAGGCTTTTCCAATAGCATGATTACATCTGCACCAAGCTGCGTGTTAATCTCAGGTGATGAGCCAGCTGATACACGTAACAGTATGAGACATGTATCTTGCTGGTTGTCTGGACTGCAAATCACCAAAGGCTGTGGTTGGTTGATGCCGCTGGCCCATTGTTCAGGATGAGTGTTTAGCCAGCTGGTCCATTTTGAAGCTGCTGATGTGCCATTAATGCCGGTGCAACTACAGGTCTCTGGTTGATAAGCCAGTAGAGAAACGTTTGCTGCCGAAAATAAATCCATGGTGCGCTGCGTGGCCAGCCTTGTCAGCGAACCAAGCGAAGAACAAGCCAGGAACTCCTGTCCCAGACGGTAAATGCGAGTCAGTTGATCCAGCCTTGTTTCTGCGGCGAGTTGGGATGTCAGATAGAAAGCTGCTTCCCTCATGGTATTATCCAAAAATGATTTTTCCTGGGTTGTCAGGTCTGCCCCGCCGGCCTTGCTGCCAAGGCAAACCATGGCAATGATTTCTTCCTGATTGGAGACTGGTATCAGGCAGTCGGTGTTCAGTTCTTTCATGAAACTGAGCAGTTCATCGCGTATTGGCTGGAAGCGAGCCAAAAAAAGCACGTCCTTGGTCTCAATGGTCAGACCTTTGTGGCTATGAAGCCAGGACAATAGTTGGGGGGCTAGCTCATTGCTTGGGAATGAAGGTCGCTGGCTGCCGCTAACAAGCATTTTTGAAGCCAGGAGTATGCGGCAATCATTTGTTTGAATGGCCGATTGGATGCTGTTTTTAAGCTTTGTCAGCATTTCTTCCAGGTTGTTCATTGTCTTTAACTGGTCAAGTATCAGCCTGTAGTGCTGATCAAGGTTAAGGAAATTCTTGAAGAGTCCGTTGTTAAGTCGGTCGCGAACCATGGAATATAGAGGACGAAGCAGGGCCAGCGCGACAATCACCATACCAAGAAAGATCAACGGATCAAGAGTTCGAAGCCGCAGCATTAAATTGGTTGCCCGGAACAGGATGATAGCTGGCATGTATATCAGCATTGCCGCCATGAGGCGGTGAAGGTTTCCCATTACAAGTGCCCGCAGGTCAAAGGTTTTTTCCCGCAGAAAGCCCCTGATCATCAGCAGGCTGTAGAGCAAAATAGCAAAGGCCCCTATCGGCTGAAGTGGTAGTCCAAAGCAGCTTAGAAAATCTGTGATGCCAAGGTAGGCTACGGAGTAGGCCAACAGAAAGTTACGCATCTGTTTTTTTCGCAAGCCTTCACGGCTACGGAAGTAATGAGTTAACAATATATAAAAGGTTTGCAGGGCAATCGCTATGAATATGGCGACAAAGACATAGCCCAGAACTGTGTAGCGCACATACCAGGAGCTGAACAAGGGGAAATTGTACCGTGTCATTTCCTTGATTAGCAGATCCGGGGAAAACAAGGTTATAGAGGTAAAGATTATTGAATTGACAATGGCAATGCCGAATAATAGTTTGTTTTTGTTAATAATCCGCAGAAAGGCCAGAATGAAGAAGCAGTAGGTAAGCGAAATGCTGGCAACACCGGTGTATTCAATCCTGGCGAACAGACTGGCAATGAATTCCCCCTGGGCGTTTGCTGGCAGGCTTTGATAAAAGAAATGCGGGCCCAGCCAAAGGCTTACTGAGAGTGATATGGCCGCAAAAGCCAGGTTTGTCAGGTTCTGAGTATCGCGAAAATATACCAGCAGGCCCATGACAAGGACTAATACAACGGCAAATACATAAAATATCGAGTAAGGCCCAATGCTTAGTCCGGTCAAAAAGGGGTTAGCCTGCATGCTGGAATTCTACGGCCAAGCATCGGCTATGTCAAATATAATGATCATATGATATGGGAACGGGACTTTTTTCTCGACAGACTGGCGTCTGTTGGTTAAACTGTCGGGCATGAAAGAATTAGCATTATTGGGCGATGAAGCGGTGGCAATTGGTGCCCTGCACGCTGGAGTAACGGCGGCTTATGGATATCCGGGGACGCCGTCGACCGAGATACTGGAGTGGCTGATTGCCAATTATGAAACGGGCGGACCGAGGGCTGAGTGGTGTGCCAACGAGAAGACATCCATGGAAGCGGCGCTTGGCGTCTCGTTTGCCGGTCGTCGAACCCTGGTAACCATGAAACATGTTGGTCTGAACGTGGCGGCCGATGCCTTTGTTAATGCGGCGCTTTTGGAGATCAAGGGCGGGCTGGTAATTGCTGTCGCCGACGATCCGGGGATGCACAGCTCACAGAATGAGCAGGACACCAGATATCTGGCTGACTTTGCCATGGTGCCGGTGTTCGAGCCACGCACCCAGCAACAGGCTTACGAAATGACGCTTGAGGCTTATGAAATTTCCGAGCGTTTTGGGGTGCCGGTTATCTTGCGGCTTTCGACCCGCTTGTCGCATGCGCGTGCCGGTGTTCGGGTTGGTCAGCAGCGCTCAGAGAATCCATTGGCCAAAAGTGATCAGCGGACGGCATGGATGCTTTTGCCGGCATTGGCCCGCAAGCGCTATGAGATTCTGATTGACAAGTATGCGGCATTGACCGAGTTTGCGGCCAACACAGCGGTTAACAAACTGGAGATGGATGGCCGCGATCTGTCCAGGGTGGTGATTACCACCGGGCTGGGCGGCAACTACTACGAAGAGAACGGGGCGGCACTGGCTGGCGCCATGACCGAGGCCGGCAGGGCCTTGCCGGCGCGGCTGCATATCGGCATGTACCCGATTCCGGTGGAATCGATACGCAAATTATGCGAGCAGGCCGAGAAGGTGCTCATTATTGAAGAGGGGATGCCTTTCCTGGAGCAGAAGTTGCGCGGTATTTTGCCGACGACCCTGGAGGTGAACGGCAAGCTTGACGGAACCCTCCCGCGAACCGGTGAGTTGAATCCAGATAATGTACGTTCGGCCCTGGGCTTGCCGGCCTTGCAATCTGTAGATGTTGAGCTGGCCCTAAAGGAATTGCCTGGTCGGCCGCCTCAGTTGTGCAAGGGCTGTCCACATGGTGACAGTTTTGATGTCATAAAAAAGGCGCTGGAGGGTGAAACCTCATTTGTTGTTACCTCGGATATCGGCTGTTATGCGCTTGGTGCGCTACCGCCTTATTCGGTGCCCGAGACCATTGTGTGCATGGGCGCTTCAGTGAATATGGCCAAGGGCGCTGCTGATGCTGGTATCAAATATGCCGTGGCGGTACTTGGGGATTCCACCTTTTTGCATTCAGGCATGACAGCTTTGCTGGATGCAATTCATTCGAATACACCGGTGACCATTGTTATTCTGGATAACGCCGTCGTTGCGATGACCGGCTGTCAGGAGACCATTATTCCTTCCTCCCAATTTCGGCCCTTGCTTGAGGGTTTGGGTGTGCCGGCTGAGCATGTTGTCGAACTGGAGGCCAGGCGCACGCATTTTGATGATAACCTGAAGGCCATTCGCGCTGAAATGGAGTACCGCGGTGTGTCCGTGGTGGTTTTTAGGCGTGAATGCCTGGAGGCAGCCAAGGCCCTGAAAAAAAAGGCCGGTATTGTATCATCCATAAAAGAGAGCGGAGGTCAGTCATGAGTGCAGCAGTGAATACCGGTGCAAAAAAATGTGATGTAATTCTGGCGGGCGTTGGTGGGCAGGGAGTGCTGGCACTCGCGGCGATTATTACCAAGGCCGCTGTTGCTGAAGGCTTGACGGTCCGCCAGTCCGAGGTTCACGGAATGGCGCAGCGCGGTGGGGCAGTGCTGGCTCACCTGCGTATTGCCGATGGTGAAATTGCCAGCGATTTGGTGCCGCGCGGAGCCGCCGATCTGGTGCTGTCAATGGAGCCGCTGGAAAGCCTGCGCTACATTGGCTGGCTGGGCAAGGACAGCGCCCTGGTTACCGCCGCCGAGCCATTTGTCAACATCCCGAATTATCCGGATGTTGAAACCGTACATGCCTCGGTCAAGGCTGTGCCTGGTTCACAATTGATAGCCGCCAAGGAATTGGCTCAGGAAGCTGGCAGTGCGCGTTCTGTGAATATGGTGCTGGTCGGAGCAGCCTCGCATTATTTGCCGGTTTCGCCGGCGGCAATGCAGGCGGCAATCGCCCAGATGTTTGCGGACAAGGGCGAAAAAATCCTGGATGCCAACAAGATCGCTTTTGATTTGGGCCGCAACGCCGGCGCTTCCGGGGTATAAGTCTTTGGAATATCAATATTGGAATAAAGAGATAGAAACCATGCCGCGTGAGCAACTGCTAGCGCGGCAGCTTGCCGGCCTGCGAGAGGTTGTAGGCCGGGCTTTGCAAACACCTTTTTACCGCGAAAGGCTAGGCGGGGTTGGCATTAGCAGCGCAGAGGACATCCGAAGTCTGGAAGACCTGCAGCGTATTCCTTTTACTACCAAGCATGATTTGCGTGATGCCTTTCCATACGGTATGCTGGCTTCTCCCAAAGAGGATGTGGTGCGCTTGCATGCCTCCAGCGGAACGACAGGTACTCCGACCGTCATCTATCTTGATCATGATGATGTCGGTCGTTGGTCTGATTATGTTGCGCGTTCGATCTATGCCACTGGCTGTACCCGTGATGATGTTTTTCAGAACATGATTACCTACGGCCTGTTTACCGGCGGGCTTGGCCTGCATTATGGCGCCGAGAAGGTCGGGATGATGGTTATCCCATCGGGGGCCGGAAACACTGCCAAGCAGTTCAAGTTGATGCAGGATTTCGGAACGACAGTGTTGCACGCTACCCCGAGTTTTTTGCTGCATGTGCAAAGCAAGATGCAGGAACTGGGGGTGTCGCGCGATTCGCTTAATATACGTGCGGCGTTTGCCGGCGCGGAGCCCTATAGCGAAGACACGCGCCGCAAAATTGAAAACATGCTTGATATTGAGGTTTACAACAGCTACGGGCTAAGTGAAATGAACGGTCCCGGTGTCGCGTTTGAGTGTCAGCATAAAAACGGTATGCATGTGTGGGAAGACGGCTTTTTGGCCGAGATAGTTGATCGTGACACCCTGTTGCCCTTGCCGGATGGCGAAACCGGCGAGGTTGTTTTTACCATCTTGTGCCGGACGGCCACCCCGATTTTGCGGTACCGCACCCGTGATTTGAGTTCGTTTTACACCGAACCCTGTCCCTGCGGCCGTACGCATCGCAGGCTTCGCCGTATTACTGGCCGAACCGATGATATGCTGATAATTAACGGGGTCAACCTGTTTCCATCGCAGATCGAAGAAGTTATCATGTCGGTAGCCGAGGTTGGCAATAATTATCTGATTATGGTTGATAAAGATGGCGCGCTGGATAGACTGACAGTCAAGATAGAGGTGAGCGCGGCGATTTTTAGTGATGATGCCAGGCCTTTGAATGCCTTGCGCGAAAGAATCCGCAAGACCTTGCAGAGCGCCATTTTGATAAATCCCAGGGTTGAGCTGCACGAGGGGGGTGCTTTGCCGGTTTCTGAGGGTAAGGCAGTGCGTGTAGTCGATAACCGGCAGAAGGATGTTTAATAGATATTTTTATTGGCAATAGAGGAAACAGGGGGAATTGGTATGATTTTTAATCCGGAGTACGAATCAATGGAGCAGCAGGCCCGAAAGGCCCTGCAGTTCGCCAGACTGAAAAATCTGGTTGAAATGCTTTACGAGAGGGTGCCTTTTTACAGGAAAAAGTTTGATGAGCTTGGTGTCAAGCCGGCGGACATAAAATGCCTGGAGGATATCTCCAAGCTGCCGTTTACCACCAAGGAAGACCTGCGTGAAACCTATCCGTATGGTTTGCTGGCCTGTCCGGAGTCCGAGGTAGAAGAAATTCACATGTCCAGCGGAACCACTGGTGTGCCGGTAGTTGATGCCTATACCCGCCGGGATGTAGAAGAATGGGAAGAGGCCATGGCGCGTACCCTGGCTGGCGCAGGCGCCAATCGCAATGACACCGTTCAGAATTGCTATGGCTATGGATTGTTTACCGGCGGTCTGGGGGTGCATTACGGAGCCAAGAAGCTGGGCGCCAATATCGTGCCGATGTCATCTGGCAATACCCAGCGGCAGCTTATGGTAATGAAGGATTTTAACAGTACTATCCTTACCTGTACGCCAAGCTATGCCTTGTGCATGGCCGAGGAAGCCAGCGAGCAGGGGATGGATGTTAGTTCCATGCAGCTGAAGGCCGGTTGTTTTGGGGCGGAGCCGTGGAGCGATAATATGCGCCGCGAAATAGAAGAAAAGTTTGGCATCCGTGCCTATGATATTTATGGACTTACCGAAATCACTGGCCCCGGCGTGGCCTTTGAGTGCGAGGCTCAGGATGGTCTGCACGTTAACGAGGACCTCTTCTACCCCGAGATAATCGATCCGGAAACCGGCGAGGTTCTGCCAGACGGCGAAAAGGGCGAGCTGGTGTTTACCACCCTGGTCAAGGAAGGGACTCCCCTGCTTCGCTATCGGACCCGTGATATCACCATGCTGCGGCGCGAAACCTGCAGCTGCGGCCGCACGACAGTCAAGATGCATCGCTTGCTTGGTCGTACCGATGACATGCTGGTCATCCGTGGCGTAAACGTCTTCCCCAGTC
>CAZDYA010000010.1:0-14300 GCA_964509515.1 uncultured Spirochaeta sp. | reverse complement strand
GCGGAGAGGCTAGTATTGAGCTGAGTGCCACCTGCTTTTCGCGGCCCGATGTATTAAGAAAGGCGCCAGGGCATACTATTCATTATGGATTTATTCAGCAACCGGATGGAACGGCCGTTCTGGATGAGGTTCTGGCAGCTGTTTTCCGGGGGCCAGCTAGCTATACCGGACAAGATTCTGTTGAGTTTTTTTGCCATGGCAGCATGGCAGGACTACAGGCAATTATTGGTCTGTTTTTGAAGCATGGCTTTCGCATGGCGGAACCCGGGGAGTTTACATTAAGGGCTTTCTTGAATGGAAAAATTGATTTGACGCAGGCCGAAGCTGTTCAGGAACTGGTTCAGGCAAAAACAAGAACAGCTCATGCCCTGGCCTTGAACAGGCTTACAGGTAAAATTCATGACCGCATCGATACTATTAAAAATCTATTGGTAGACGTAATGGCAGCCGTGTCCGTGCAACTTGATTATCCCGAAGATGAGGTAGATTCCTTGATTGAATGGGAAGCATCGGTTCAGACATCGCATGCCATGATAGCGGAGCTTTTAGCGACTTACCGCAGCGGCTCGATGTATAAGGAAGGGATCAAGATTGCTTTGGCTGGCAAAACCAACGCCGGTAAATCCAGCCTATACAATCTGCTTGTGCGTGAAGATCGAGCCATTGTTTCCGATGAACATGGCACAACCCGGGATTATTTGGACGCTTTGATTACGGTTGATGGATTGCCGGTTCGCCTGTTTGACACGGCTGGGCTTAGGGAAGCTCAGGAGGCAATTGAATCAGAGGGTATAAGACGAAGCAGGCAGGTGATAGAGAACTCCGCTCTGATTTTGTACGTGATTGATGCTGCCAAGGGTAGAGACAGCGAGGATGATAACAACATTGCCACCATTTCAGACAAAAACATTCCCTATATTTGTGTCTGGAACAAGGCTGACCTCTCTGAGCCGGCTTGTCTAAAGGAAGACGATGTCCTGGTCAGTGCGCATACCGGGGAGGGACTAGGCAAGCTTCACACGCAAATCTTCAAACAGATAAAAATGGAGGCGCTGAGTGAAGGCGATGTTGTTATTGACTCGCAGCGGCAGTATGAATTATTGCTACGCGCATCTGAATCCTTGTCGGCAGTTCAAGTCTCGGTCAGAAATAAGGAATCATTGGATATTATTGCGCTCGATTTACAGGATGCCCTAGGTGCCTTGGGTGAGATTACCGGAGAGGTAAGTTCAGAAGATGTTCTGGACAGAATGTTCAGCGGTTTTTGTTTGGGTAAATAGCAGAAAGCCTGATTTTATGATAAACACTTGTCATGATATATGATGCAATAGTAATCGGCGGTGGCCACGCTGGAATAGAAGCAGCGCTAGCTCTTTCCAGGATGGACTGTCGAACACTAATGATAACGCAGAACCTGGATGCGATTGGCAGATTATCCTGCAATCCCGCAATCGGGGGCCTGGCTAAAGGCAATATCGTTCGCGAAGTTGATGCGCTTGGCGGCGAAATGGGCCGCCTAATTGATAAAAGCATGATTCAATTTCGCATTCTCAATCGCAGCAAGGGGCCGGCTGTTCAGGCGCCGCGGGCCCAGGCGGATAAGTATGTATATCAGGTGCTGGCCAAACAGGCACTGGAGGATCAGCAGGGGCTGGATTTATTTCAGGACTGCGTAGTTGATCTGATCACCGAGGGTGATGATCTGGCAGGATATACGGTGAAGGGGGTAGTAACCGAACGCGGGCACAGCTTTCAGTCGCAGGTTGTTGTGATGACGACGGGCACCTTTCTTAACGGCAGGATATTTATCGGCGAATATAGCCATAATTCCGGCCGGCTTGGTGAGCCCGCTGCTGTGGGTTTGGATATGCCTTTGCGTCGCATGGGTTTTACTATTGGAAGGTTAAAGACGGGGACCCCCGCCAGGGTTGCGAAGAGCTCTCTGGAGCTTGAAAAGATGGAACGGCAGGATGGTGATACCGAGATAATCCCCTTTTCTTTTGGCAACGACCGGGTAGACAGACCGAGTGAGCCCTGTTACATCACCTACACGAATGAAAGCACTCATGAAGTATTAAGGCAGAATATGCAGCGATCACCGTTATTTTCTGGTGAGATAACAGGCACTGGAGCCAGATATTGCCCTTCTATAGAGGACAAGGTAAAAAAATTCCCTGATCGAGAACAACACCAGGTATTCGTTGAGCCGGAAGGACAGCAGACCGAGGAAATGTATTTGAACGGGATTTCGACATCCATGCCGGAAGACGTACAGCTGCAATATATTCACACCATTCCAGGTCTTGAAAAAGCCATCGTAATGCGTCCGGGCTATGCGGTTGAATATGACTATGTTGATCCGACACAGTTGTATCCCAGCCTGGAAACCAAACGCGCCAAAGGTTTGTACATAGCTGGTCAGACCAATGGAACATCCGGCTACGAAGAGGCTGCGGCACAGGGTCTTATGGCAGGGATTAACGCTGCCAGAAAGGTGCATGGCAAGGAGCCGGTTGTCTTGTCACGGGCTGATGCATATATCGGGGTGCTCATAGATGATCTGGTAACCAAAGGAACCGAAGAGCCGTACCGGATGTTTACTTCAAGAGCCGAACACCGGATAAACCTGCGCTATGATAATTGCGATATGCGCCTGTCAGCTATCGGCTATGAGGCGGGTTTGCTCTCTGCCCAACGTTATGAGATGTTTTGTGAGAAGAAGGCTGGTCTGGAAAGCATTCGCCAAATATTGCGGGACAGGAGGGTGGCACAAGGTGAGACGCTGGCCGGGCAAAGCGAAAGCGACTTAAGCTTACTGTTGGCTGCAGATAAGGCAGGAAAATCCTTTGAGAAGGCTTTGAAGGATCCTAAGATAGATATTCTCCACTTAAAAAAACTCGAACCGGCGCTCGACTATCCGCTGGCATGGCTTCATCAGGCCGAGTTGGATGTTAAGTACGAAGGCTATGTGGAACGACAGGCCTTGCAGATTGAGCGGTTCAGGAAGACAGAAGAAATACGTATCCCCGCTGATTTTGATTTTTCTGCAGTTGAGGGAATCTCAAATGAAGCGAGGGAGAAGCTGCAAAAAATTCAGCCCCTTTCGGTTGGTCAGGCATCCAGAATCAGCGGTATTCGAAATTCTGATATCGCTGTACTAATGGTAATATTTGCGCGGAGGAAACGTGGAAAAACATCTTGAGACCATTTTGTGGTCAGGCGTTTCCGAGATAGGACTTGAATTGTCCGATCAGCAAAGGGATGCGCTATTATTATTCTGGCGTGAAATTCAATTCTGGAACCAACGAATTGGATTGGTTGGCGCAAAGGGCGAGGAGTTGGTGCGCAAACACTTTCTCGATTCATTGGCGGCCGTTCCATTTATTGCCAGGCGAATAGAATTGATGCGTGAAAAGCCAGGGCGATCAGACCCGGTTTCACTGGTCGATTTGGGATCAGGGAATGGTTTCCCTGGAATCGTGCTAAAAATTGCCCTGCCACATGTGAGTTTTACACTTGTAGAACGCTCGGCTAAAAGATGCGGTTTTTTGAAAAATGTGGCAGCCCTTTTACCAAACCTGGAACTAAAAATAATTCAGTCCGATTTGGCGCTTGTCAGTGGTCAGTGGGACATTGTGGTCAGTCGGGCATTCAGGCCTTTGGAAGAGGAAATTGTTCAGGGAATGAAAATGATAACCAAGCCGGAAGGCGAATGGATCCTCTACAAAGGAGATCCAAAACAGGCGATGGCAGAGCTTGCGAAGGCTGGTATTGAGGGTGAAATTTTCCCAATCGCCGTTCCCGGTGTTGCCGAGCAGCGGTGTTTGGCCTTTGCCTGCCCTCTCAGGTAATTTTCTTAGCGACGCGACAAAGCGCGCAATCGTTTTAGCAGTTCTTCTTTAGAGATAAGGTCGATCAAGCGGGCCTCTACGAAAGCATGAGCCCCTTCGGTGAACTTTCCAGCGCTGAAACAAAGACCTCGGCCAGCTTTGAGTTCTTTTATTCGGCTATGAAAGTCTCTAAGCATAAATTCGCCGACCTGTCCGGTTGAACGGATATAGCGAAAAAGAATGACATCCACCCATTTACTCGTCTCTACCTCGGCAAGAATATCTGTATATTCGCTGCGTTGAACGCTGATGTCGGTTATCTTGGTTTGGCTTTGAGGAAAAAAACTGGATGAAAGTTTACGACAAAGGGTGACAAATTCGGAAGGCGGAGCCATCAGGTAGGTTTGCAAGTTTTGGTTTTGTTGTAACTCTGAACCGGAAGAAATTTGTGAGCTCACATCCTTGTAGTTGGGATTGATTGCCCGAATTTCGTGTAATAAAGGCAACGCCCGATCCAGTTCCTGATTTCTGGTATAAGCAGAGGCCAAGCGGTATTTTAGTTCAAGCAGGATATCAGTGGGGATATTTTCATGCCGCAGACCTATTTCAAAATCCAGCTGTGCCTGATCGTACTTGCGGAGTTTGGTATTAATGGTGCCGGCATACAAGGAGGCCTGAGGGCCCCAGGAAGGATCAGGGCGCAGGTGAGAGAATATTCGTAGCGCGCGGTCATTTTGTCCAGCTTCGTAGTAGCATTGAGCAATAACAAAAAGCGAAGGCTTATCTTCCGGCTGGGCATCAACAACTTTATTGAGGCGTGATATAGCGTCCTTGTATTTTTTGGCCTTGGCGAATGCCTGGCCCAGATAACGCTTGGTGTCCAGATGCTCAGGGTCCTGTGATTCGGCTGCTTTGAGCAAAATAATCGCTTTTTCGTAGTTCTTACGCTTGAATTCAAGGAAGCCAAGATTGAAGTTTACCTCGAAATGATCCATCTGCAGTGTTCGGGCAACTACCAGGTTTTTATATGCGTCTTCAAGCTTGCCCAATTTGATGGCGGCCAGAGCACTCCGCAAGGTAACCAGAAACTCGGGAATCTCTGAATAACTGGGGGAAAGTTCAATCAGCATGTTATAGGTTCTGAAAGCCGTTTCCCATGAACCTTCGGAGAAGTAGATTTCGGCAATGGTCATCAAGGCTTCCGGGTCCTTTGGATTGGAAGTAAGCTTCTTTTTAGCTTCGCGCATAAGGGTTTCGGTATCCTTATGCCGCTTCTTTTTCTTATTGCCCTTCTTCTTATCCTTATCTCCATCCATGCGTTTTAAGACCACAGAGGAAACAACGAGAAGAAAAACAATGATTGCCAAGAGTGCAAAAATAAGTATTGTAGTAGCCACGTATATATTATCTTTCGCGAAGGCATAAGATGTCAATTGTTGTATAACGAAAAAACGTGTATACTATTATTGATACCCCATTTAGGGAGGAAGCGTGGCACATATAGGAATCAAGACAGCGGATGGCGGATTTTTCCGTATCTGCGAAGAGGATCAGGAAGTCAAAAAGCGGGTTCGTCTGGTACCTGCTCGCGAAAATCAGACCAGCGTTCAAATTGATTTATTCAGGGGGGATGCTGCTTCTGTTAGCGAGGCTGAATATATCGGCAGTTTGCTACTTGAGCAGGTTGAGGCCGACGAACAGGGTGAGAGAAAACTGGATTTGATATTGAAGCTTGAT
This sequence comes from uncultured Spirochaeta sp., assembly GCA_964509515.1. GTDB lineage: Bacteria > Spirochaetota > Spirochaetia > DSM-27196 > DSM-8902 > Spirochaeta_B. The sequence continues at coordinate 8,733 of CAZDYA010000010.1, read as the reverse complement.
CCAGAAGGGAACATGCAGGCAACTGTTACAGACCTTGGAAGTGGTAGCTATCAGAGCTTTTCAGTAAATCTGAATTCACTGGATGAAGCCGGTGGGTTTGATATTCCGGATTTTTCGTTAGATGACGATCAAATTGACCAGGTCAGTGTCGAAGGTGTCCACGATGACCTTGATGAAATGTCCTTCGATGCCGGCATGGAAAGCGAAGCCGATGATTTTGAGCGGGAACTGGAAGAGGGTTTGCTCGAAGACGGTGATAATATAGAGCCGGCAGCTGATTTGCCCGAGCCGCCCAGATTTGACCAGAGTTATGATGATCGCATGGATAGCGAGTTTGACAGCTATGGCGAAGATATTGAGGATGATGATGAGGAAGAACCTTACCAAGAGGTTAAAAAGCTTCATCCCCTGTTAATCGCCGGGATTGTGCTTATATTGCTGGCAGCGATTGGCTTGGCTTCTTTTGGTGTTTTTCTTTTGCTGAAAGCTGAGGCCACTCCGCCACTGCAAGCAATGCGGAGCGGTTGCCAACAATTGATTGCATGGGGAAGAATGATCGTATAGTCTCTCTATTCATGACAAAAGCTAATAAACTAAAAAAATCCTCCTTGGTAGTTCTAGTGGCGCTATTGCTGCTGGCCTTTGGGGCTTCATGCCATCAGGTATATTCAGATAGTTTCAGGCCGGATGATTTTATGGAATGTTATTTGGCTGGGGATTGTTCGCTGGTGGATCTTGAGTTAAAACCTGAACAGGGAGCTGCCTATCTGACAGCCAGTTTTCTACAGGATGGAGCCTATCCTGAGGTATCATCGCATGAATTCTTTATGCTTTCCTTGACACAGGAACCAGCCCCCTTTGGGAGGGAGTCCGGTTTGAGACTCCTGCATATTTTGTCAACGGACGACCAGACTGAAAGGCAACTGCTGTTGCGCGTGGCTACATTGTTAAAGGAGCGGTTTGGTGGTTCCTGGCAGGTAGAACGTGAATTGGCCAGGGTCTGGTATGAAATGAGCGAACATGTTTCTTTAAGGTCTCAGCTTGAAACCCTTGCCCGCTACACAGAGGCCCAGAGTGATATTGAATATTGGCTGTGGATGACAGTTTTGGGCTTGGAAACCGGTGATCTGCGATATGCCAACAGGGCTCTGCGAGAGTTGGTGCTAAAATTCCCATGTAGTGATGAGCATTGGAGACTGGCCCGCTATCTGGAATACCACGAAGAAAAATACCGTTTACTCGATACGAGTTTGTATGAATATCTGAAGATGAAAGCTGATCTTAGATTGGGCCGGACAAGGGTTTCAGGGGTTCAATGGTTGGCGCTATCTTTGGATATTCCTTATGAAGTACGGGTGTCCGATGCGGTGAGGGCAGCTTTGCTAACCAATACCGAAAAGATCACTGCTGATCACCTATATGACGGGTTGAATACACAGGATTTTGATAGTCGTGAAAGGTTGGCCACTATTTTTCAGGCAGCCAGGCTTTTATCAAGGGCTGGTTATAGTTCGATCGCAATGAGGCATTATGAAGAGGTGATTGGAAGCAGGAATCTGACTGATGAAATCAGAACAGAAGAAGGGCAGCGGTTCCTGTTAGCCTATTTTCAGACAGCAATAAGGCTTGATTTTGACGGCGGGCTGGATTCGATAATGGAACATGCAGACAGTATCGTTTTTCCTGAACTGTTTGATCGTCTTTTCCAGGATATGCTATCCAGATTGGTAAGGGAAGAAAGGTGGGCTGCGCTGTCAGACTTGTATACTGAAGCTGGCGCTTATTGGACAGAGGGGCAAAGAGCCCGGCTAGCATGGATACTTGCAGAAGGAAGCAGAGTTGGCCGTGAGGTCAAGCTTGATCGGCTTGATCTTTTGCGGGAGGCTGCACATCAGGATAGCAACGCTTATTATAGTGCAGTGGCCCAGGTGGCATTGGGAAAAAGCCTGAAACTGCCTCTGGCTGAAGTCCAACAGGAAGAAAGCCTTGTACAATATGAATATCCTTTGCAGGAGTATGAAAGCCTTGCAGAATCCCTGTATGCCGCGCGATTGACCAGGCTTGCTTATATGGTAGCAAGGGAGCATCCTGAGGCCTTTGATGCGAATCAGCTTGCTGCCTTTGCCAAAGTGCATTATGAAGATGGCCAGTATATTTTGGGGATGCGCTTACTTGATCGCCTGGGTCGGGTAAGTGATGACCGAAGAAGCATCAGTCAGGCAAGTTTGCAAAGATACCCCCTGGCTTTTCGTGAAGAAATGCAGCCTGTCCTGGATCGGTATGATTTGTATCCACCAGTTTTTATTGCGCTTGTAAGGGAAGAGAGCTATTTTGATCCGGGGATCAGTTCACATGTCGGTGCAAATGGATTGGCGCAACTCATGCCCGATACGGCTGCTGATATGGCGCGCCTGCTAAGGTTAAAAAATCCTGATTTGTCGGACCCGGCTACCAATCTTTCCATAGGCGGGCTTTATTTATACCGTTTACTGCAGAGGTTTGAGATTCCTGTTTTGGGATTGATTGCCTATAATGCCGGACAGGGAAGGGTGAGCCGTTGGCGGCGGGAAAAATGGGCAAGTAGCAGTATTATTTTGCATGAGGGATTGCCGTATGAAGAAACAAGGCATTACATTCGCAAAATTTTTGTCACTGCCTTGCATTATGGCTATCTATATCATGATGCCAGTCCTGGGGAAATATTTTCATATCTGTTTTCTGATATTCAGTCTCATAACCTTGAATAAGCCTGCCGATACAGGTTTTAGGGGGTTCTGTGAGCGATATCAACATGAATAACAGCAAGATTATCAGAATAATATATATTTCCTTGATTGCAGTTGCAGCAGCTACAATGTTCTCCTGGATAGTGGCGCTTTTGCCTGTTGGGAATGCCAGTGTATGGCTTAAGCTTTTGGCCAAGCCAGGGAGGTTCCTGTTTTCAAGTTTTCACTTGGCCAGTTTGTGTGTGCCTGCTTTTTTTGTGGTTGCTGCCTTGGCGCTTAAATCAGAACCCTTCAGATTTGACTGGATTGTATCAGCGGTTAGCGCGGTGGTCCCCATGGCCTTCGCCGCGGTTGCGCTGAAAATTATTTTTAATCAGGATATTCAGGCTTCCAGGGTTACGCTTGCATTCACTGGAATTTTTGGCAAGACCGTAGCAGCCTGGCTGTCAGCTGGGGCAGCATTGGCTAGCAGTATGCTAATCCTGCAGTTGAGTAATCTGCTTGAAAATATGGTATTAGGCAGCCAGGAAGATGTTCTGGAAAAACCGATTGAAATTCCGGAAGAGAAAAATGAACAGCCTTCAATATCAACGCCCGGATTCAATCGTCTGGTCATGGCCGCGCCGATAAATCCTCCGGAGGCACAGGAGGCATCAGAGGCGCAGGTCGACGAAACATTGAAGGAAGACGTCATTGAGCCTTCCGCGGAAGATGATTCACAAGTTGACCATGATGAGCCTGCCATTGAGAATATTTATGTCAGTTTTTCACGCGGTCAGACTACTGATGAAGATGATTACGACCTTGATGAAGATGACTACGAGGCGGAGGATTCCTACGACGAAGGTCAAGATTATTACGAAGACGATGAATATGAAGATGATGATAAGGATGAATATGAAAATGATGATGATGATGAACTGGAAGAATTCGATGAAATCGTGGGGCCAAATTCAGATTATCAGGTAAAGACTACTCCAATTGAACAGCCTTCCAGAATAGTCAAAGGCGAGTATAAGGTCCCGGTCGCAGGTTTGTTGAATGAGTACGAGAATCACTCAATTGGGGTAATCGGGCCGGAAACCGAAGCTCAAGCCGAAGCGCTGATGGAGACCTTGCGGGAGTTTAATATTGAGGCCGAGGTCACTGGTATAAGAAAAGGCCCGGTCATCACCATGTTTGAAATTCTGCCCGCTCCGGGGGTAAAAATAACCAAGATTACATCTTTATCGGATAATATCGCCTTGCGCTTGGCCGCGCACTCCATTCGCATAGTGGCGCCGATACCGGGTAAGCATGCTGTCGGGATAGAAATACCAAATGACCATCGCAGCCTTGTTGGTTTTAGCGAGCTATTGCAGGAAGACGGCTTTGAAAAAAGCAAAAGCGAAATCCCATTAGCCATTGGTAAAGATATTCCTGGTGATGCCCAGATCATTGACCTGGCAAAAACGCCGCACCTGTTGATCGCCGGGGCAACCGGATCGGGGAAGTCAGTTTGTGTTAACAGTATTATTTGTTCCATCCTTTACAAGAAATCCCCCGAGGATGTGCGGATGATTCTTATTGATCCAAAAATCGTAGAGTTAAAATTTTACAACGATATCCCTCATTTGTTGACGCCGGTTATTACCGATCCCAAGAAGGCCTTTCAGGCCTTGCAGTATGCGGTCTACGAAATGGAGCGCCGATATATGCTGCTTGATTCAATGGGAGTGCGTGATATTGCCAGCTACAACCGCAAGATCAAGGAAAAGAGGATTGCCACCGCTCATTTACCCTATATTGTTATAGTAGTTGACGAATTCGCTGATTTGATGGCCACCAGTGGAAAGGAACTTGAGTCAACGGTTGCCAGACTTTGCGCCATGAGTCGCGCAGTAGGAATTCATGTAATATTGGCCACACAGCGCCCTTCCACTGATGTTATTACCGGTATAATCAAGGCCAACATTCCTTCGCGTATCGCCTTTATGGTTGCCAGTCGGGTAGACAGCCGTATCATTATCGATACAGGCGGAGCCGAAAAGCTGCTTGGTCGTGGGGACATGCTATTTACAAGTGCTTGGGATCCCTTCCCCAATCGCATGCAGGGAGCGTTCCTATCCGAAGAGGAAGTTGAGCGGATTGTTGAACATGTAAAAACTTTGGGCGAACCTGATTACATCGATGATGAGATATTTGTCGAGGAAGATGATGACACCTATTTACAACCCGAGCTGGAAGACCCGCTGATGCAAAAGGCTGTGGACATCGTTGTGTCGGCCAATAAGGCCTCGGCATCTTACCTGCAAAGACGTTTAAAGATAGGCTACAACAGGGCCGCAAGATTAGTCGAAGAGATGGAAAGGATTGGAATTGTCGGCCCTCAGAATGGTAGCAAGGCGCGTGATGTAATCGGCGTACCACAGGAATAGCGTGTGATTACTGTAACCCTGATGGCCGCCGATCCGATGGAAGCCGTGCGGCAGGCCTTGGAGCACCAGCAATATGCTAGCGGGGTTGAGTTGCGGCTTGACTGTTGGCTTGCGATCAATCCTGAGAAGCTTGTCCTTTGCCTGGGCGAGTTGAAAGGCCGATTTGAAAATGTGGTTTTGACTGTCCGGCTGCCCCGTGATGGTGGAAAATGGAGTGGTACCAGGAAGGCCCGCAACAGCCTGCTCCTTGAGCTGATACCTGGGCTACAAAGTGACATATATCTGGATCTGGAAATCGAACAGATCAATGATCCCGATGATCAGGAGATTGTCAGGCTTTGCAAGGCCAAGGGATTCAGCATTATCAGGTCCAGCCATTGTTTTGATCCGGGGATTAACCATGAGTTGCTGGATAAAATGGGCGATGTGCCATCTGATGAACTGCCTAAAATCGCAATCATGCCATCATCTACTAGTGATCTGCTGGACTTGTTGAAGTTTGCAAGGTCATACCGTTTTGGAAACCAGATTGTGCTAGGGATGGGGGAGTGGGGACTGCCGTCTCGTCTGTGCCCCGCGGTCTTTGGATCCAGGTGGACCTATGCGGCGGCTGCGGTTGCTGGTGCGCCAGGCCAGCTGGATGCCAGTGAGCTTGCCGGGCGGTTTTTCACTCATCGAATGAACCAGGACAGCAGATATTTTGCCATTTTTGGTAATCCGGTGTCACATTCGCGGTCACCGGATTTTCATAATCCGATATTTCAATCGTCCGATTTTAATGCCGGCTATATCCTGTTTCCGCTTTCAAGGGCAGAAAATGGTGCCAGGGTAATCAGGGAGTGGCCGCTTTGCGGCGCCTCGATCACTGTGCCGCACAAACAGGGGACACTTTTGTGGCCAGGGGCTAAAGCCGATGATGCAGTCAAGGCAGTGGGAGCTGCCAATACCGTTGTAACTCAAGGCCAGGACCTGCTTTTATTTAATACTGATGTAGAAGGCTTTCTAAGCCCCTTGAGGCAGGCCGGCTTTCAATTCGATGGAGCCCGCTGTGTAGTGATTGGAGCCGGTGGGGCGGGCCGCGCAGCTGTTTATGGTTTGGCGAAAAATGGTGCTCAGGTGCTGATTGTAAACAGAACCGTAGAAAAAGCGCAAAAGTTGGCAAGCCAGATGCGCGATTGCCTTGCCGGGGCAAGGGTTTTGGCCGAGTCAATGGACAAAGCGGTGGAAGGCATGCGGGCTTTTGCGCCGCAGTTGATTGTTCAGACCACTGATGTCGGCATGGAGCCTGATGTTATGGCTGATCCCTTGCCTGACTGGTCATTCTCGGGCGATGAGCTGGTTTATGATATTATCTATACTCCCCCGCAAACCAGCTTTCTTGGACGTGCCCTGGCCGCTGGCTGCAGGATAATTAACGGGCAGGGTATGTTTGATGCCCAGGCAGCGGCACAAAGCCGGTTGTTTTTGGATGCGTTGGCCGCACAATAACGCAAAAGATATGGGTGGAAGTTGAATTTCGCCTTGCTTGCCTGCCATAATCGTATCATACTTATTTCATGAATGATCGAACACAAAAAACCTTTGTAATTGACACCAATGTTTTTATTCATCGCCCTGACGCTGTACTTAGTTTCCGGGACAGCGAGATTGTCGTTCCTCTTTGGGTTCTCGAGGAGTTGGACAAGCTTAAGAGCTTTAGTGATGAGCGCGGCAGGAACGCCAGACATGCTATCAGGTTCCTTGATAGCGTTGGGCGAGGAGGCAAGTTAAGTCAGGGGGCCAAGCTGGAAAATGGTTCCATTCTGCGAGTTTCACTGGATCACGCCGTTAAGGTAGATGCTGATTTACAGCTGGACAAAAACGATAACCGCATAATTTTGGCAGCTTATAAATTGCAGCAGGAAGGTCGCGAGGTTTTCTTTGTTTCCAAGGATATCAATGCCAGGGTTAAGGCCACTGCCCTTGGATTGCGCGCGGTAGATTACGAGAAGCAAAAGGTAAATATCGATACCTTATACAGTGGGTACTCAGAGGTTCAGTCCGCTAGTGACAATCTTGCGACGCTGGAAGAACAGGGAACCCTGCCATGGTCAGAAACCCTGGTTCCAAACCACTTTCTGGTGATGAAGGAAAGCAAGCAGGATGAAAGGCATACATTGGGACGCTACGATGCCCAACAGGAGCTGGTTAAATTCGTCGACCATAAGATGCCGTCTGTTGCTGGAATCCGGCCTTTGAATGAGGAGCAGTTGATGGCTCTTGACCTGCTTCTGGACGAGAAAGTTCAACTGGTGACCCTGGTTGGCAAGGCCGGAACCGGTAAAACCTTGCTGGCTATTGCGGCAGGCCTTAAGCTGGTGATGGAAGATAAGCGCTATCAACGCGTTCTGGTCAGTAGGCCGGTTATACCAATGGGCAAGGATATCGGATATTTGCCGGGAGCAAAGAACGAGAAGCTGTCGCATTGGATGCAACCTCTTTTTGATAATCTGGAGTTCATTCTTGGTGTTTATAAGAAACCCAACGTAAAGACACCGGATCAGTTGATAAACAGCAAGCTGATAGAGCTGGAGGCGCTTTCTTACATTCGTGGGCGCAGTCTGCCTGAGCAGTTCATTATTATTGATGAGGCGCAAAACCTTTCACCTCACGAGGTGAAGACGATTGTCAGTCGCGCTGGAGAGAACTCCAAGGTCGTGCTGACAGGCGATCCCTACCAGATTGATAACCCCTATCTGGATAGCAGTTCAAACGGACTGACCTTTTTGGTAGAAGCCTTTAAGGGTCAGGATCTATTTGGTCACGTAACCCTTTCAAAGAGCGAGCGTAGCCGTTTGGCCGAGCTGGCTGCTGAACTGTTGTAAACTAGGACACAACGTTGCTTGGGGCCCCTTGAAAATATGCCTTGATATTGGCTGCCACGCCGGATATTACCCTGGCGCGAGCTTCGGTGCTGCCCCAGGCAATATGTGGAGTTAACAGAATATTCTGGCTGTCGACCTTAAGCAGGGGTGATTCCGGCTGAATTGGTTCACTGGTAAATACATCCACTGCCGCCCCCCTGATTATTTTGTTATTAAGTGCTTCTGCCAGGTCTGATTCATCAACAATGCCCCCGCGGCCGACATTAACCAGGATGGCCTCCGGGCGCATTAGCTTGATGTTGGTGGCGTTGAGCAGACCATGAGTATTTTCGTTTAAGGGTGAGTGGATGGAAACAATCTGGCTTTGACCTAGCAAGGAATCCAGGTCGGCTCGTTGATATTGGTCGCTGCGATCAATGCCTGAGCTGGAATAGTATAGAATCCGGCAGCCGAGGGCAGATGCGATTTCGGCTACCTTTGAACCAATAGCGCCTAAGCCGATAATGCCCCAGGTTTTGCCGGCCAGTTCATACCAGGGATGGCCGAAATGGGTAAAAACCGGGCAATCCGCATAGGCTCCGCTGTGCACAAATTGGTGGTAGTAGCCAATATTCTGCAGGAGGGCAAGTGTTGTTGCCAGGGTGTGTTGGGCGACACTGTCAGTAGAATAGTCCCTGACATTACAGACGGTTACTCCGAATTCACGTGCGCTTTCCACATCAACAT